>CAZYAH010000001.1:0-44900 GCA_964645595.1 uncultured Alicyclobacillaceae bacterium
GAGGCGTTAGTGGGCGGTCAGTGCAGCTGGCTGGGGTACACACTCTCCCAGCTTGTACTAGTTACCAGTCGGAAGTAGTGAGTCCTCCCGCCTCTGTAGGCTAGCGCGCACGTAGAGGCCGCGCCCATGCTCAGGGCCAGGCCTCTCACCAAGGAGTCTCATGGATACATTTCTGACGATCTTTACGCAGCAGCATGTGAATCACTTGAGTGTGGCCGCTGAAATGCGCGGGACCATTGCCAAATACTTTGGCCCGCTCCGGCCCTATGCGTTAGCCGACATCACGCCGTTGATGGTCGAGGCCTGGTTTCACGACATCGGTAAGCACAGCCACTCGCAAGCGAATAAGAGTCTGTCCATCCTCCGGACCTGTTTTGAGCGTGCTCGAGACTGGAATCTGTTCACGGGGAACAATCCCGCGCAGCGCGTCAAGAAATACCCGAAATATGCGCGCGAGCGGTTTGTCACCCAGGAGGAAATGCCCAGGCTCCGAGCAGTGTTGGTAAATGAATGCGAGGATACGCAATGTTTCTTTCTCCTGTGTCTCCTGGTCGGATGCCGGCGTGGGGAAGCCTTGACACTCCGTTGGGTGGACTTGGACATGGAGCGGCGCGTCTGGCGCAAGCCCAAGACGAAAACCGGGCGGTCCCATACGGTGCCGATTCCGTTCGCCCTGTTGCAGCGATTGCAGGCCTTGCCGCATAGCAATGAGTTTGTGTTCTCGACCAAGCAGGGGCATTGGTGTCGATCACTGGCCTTTGAGCGATGGGATAGCATCCGGAATGCCGCCAATTTAGGGGATGTGACGATCCATGACCTGAGAAGAACAACGTGTTCGTGGTTGGCGATCTACGGGGAGAATCTGGCGGTGATTGGCAGAGGCGTGTTGAATCATACGAGTTTAGCGCATACGGGAATATACGCCAGATTGAATGTCAGTCCAGTGACACGAGCGTTAGAAGAGAATAGTATTCGGATGCTGGGGCGGTAGGTATTTTGTGAGAGTGTGTACCACGACTCACCAGGGAGGACATCATGCCGACGTCATTCAAGTTCTTTCCCAACGAGGAGGCCGCGCTCTCGTCCCTCACGCGCGAGGCGATCGCCACCTTGCGGGAGGATCTGCATACACAGGGGGGCACGCGCGAACAGCAGGAGGAGTGGCGCGACAAGATCCACGACCTGGAACTCCTCGAGACCAGGCTCGCGGACCAGTTCACCGTGCTCACGGACTGGGTTGCCGACGTGGAGGCGCTGCTCAATGGCGCAGGCCACTTGCGCGAGAGCTGGCCGACGCTGGGCCTCACCTACTACGACAAGGCCAAGACCGTCGTGGCACGGCGGACGCCACGATGAGGCCGAGCATGAGGCGGTCACCGGTCATGCTCTGGAAGTCTCAGCCGGCAGATCGTAGAACGTGCTCGTGCGTATATCATGTCCGAGCGTGACGACGCCAGTATGCCCCACTTCCTTGAGCTTGCATTTCTGAATATGAATTTGCGTGCGATCGGATACCCCTTCCTCCCGATACACTGACAGATTGATATCCGGTTTCGCATGAAACGCCGCGGAGCCCGCAATGTCATAGGGTCGCACCACAGGATAGGTACCATCCTCGCGCGGGTGCATTTTCGTGGGATGGGCGATCAACCACACATGGACCTCGTGCGTACGGGCGAAGCGACGAATCTCCGTCAACAGCTGGCTCACATATTCTGTTTCCGTCATGCCAGGCGGGCGTTTGTGTTCATATTCTCCGTAGGGGTCAATCAACAAGCCGGTGAGGCCCTGCTCGACCAGTGGCCGACAGCACGCGAGGACGTGGGATATGGTGGCATTCGTTTCAGAGGGGGGCAGAAAGAAGAGGCGCTGATGCAGTTCATCGTTGGAGCGCATGAGGTCGGCGCGGGTCAGCGCGGCAAAGGGACAGCGGAAGTATTGTTCGTAGAGATGGGCGAGGAGATTGTCATACGGGAGATGCTCGGGCGAGGAGATCGCCACTTTCCAGTGATGGGTGAGCACGCAATGTAAGAGCATCTGCATCACGAACGGGGATTTGCCACTGTGCGGCATGCCCGTGATGACGGTGACCTGTCCTGGCTTGATAGTATAGAACGGATCGAGCGAGGACCAGCCGGTCGAGGCACCGGGTTGGAGGCCGAAGAGATGCAGATCGAGGAGCGCCGATTCGAGTTCGTGGGTGGAAATCGGTGTGTCAGGATCGACATAGAGCGGTGGCGGGCCCACCGGCACGAGGCTGGCAGCACGGAGTTCACGCAGCGACATGGGCCACCTCGCGCAGATGATCGGCATAGTCCTCACAGAACCGGGCACGGTCGAGACACACATAGGCGGGATGGACGGCTTTCATCGCCAACTCACGATCCGCGTCTGTCCAGGTGTCACAGTCAGCACAGCGGCCCGCCATCTCTAGAATGGCTTGAGCACGCTGGCGTAAGTCGTAGGCGTGCAGTTCATAGGCGAAGGCGAGTTTTAGCGGAGACGGTTTCATGGGAGGAAGCCGCACCGGTCGCGCGTGTCCGTTCAGCAATGTCTCAGGGAAGAGATCCGACATCGTGAGACCGAGTGCAGCGACAATGTCTTGAGTCTCGCAATGCGCGAGACAGTTTAAGACGATCCGTCCGCCGTCTCCTTCCATCACGCCAAGCGACGGATGGTGATCGTCATGGGCGGGACAGTTCACGTCCCACCCTTTCTTCGTGTCTTTCACCACAGGAAACAAGGCGAGGAATTGGGTGATGGTCATGGTTACCCCACATATTTTGGGTGATAGGAGAAATCGTGCGTCTTTTTTGCCTGGAGATCAGGGAACGTGAGCGAGGGATGATACGGACAAGTGAGAGAGGCTGAGCCATTCGAGAGGGGCGGCTCGATCTTATTCAGCCAATTGACGACGAAGCGGTGATTAATGACGCGGTGTTGATTCTCGGCTCGACTGTGCCACTCCTCGACTTTCCCCAGCTCGCGTTCCCAGTTGATATGCGCATAGATCGGGTTGGCCTTCAGTTGTGTCATCCAGTCAATCGGTGCAGCCTTCTCAGCGGTCCGCTTTTTCCGGACGACTGGTTTGTCGGCCCAGCGTGCATCGGCGCCGGCTTTGGCCCGTTCTGCATAGAAGGCCTGCTTCAGTTTGGCCTCTTTCCATTCCTTCATCAGGCGTGTATTGATGAGGCGATCTGGTTGTTTCCGGTCTGATTTGAAGCAGCCCCACACCCGTTCAAATTCTTCATCACTTCCCATCCAATCGGCTAACGCTTTAACCCGCTCACGATCGTTCGGCAAGGAGCACGATAAATGTGCCCAACACTTCGCTAATAATTGGATGAATCCGCCGCGTTGTTCATTGGTCATCAGCATGACCGTCTCCGAAGTCAGCCACGCCTGCACATCAAACTTGAAGAACGGTAATAATAACGGCACGTTCGATAGTCCTTACGGATTATGCCTAAAGCATGCCATAAGCAATGCTTATAGGATGCTTCAAGGATGCTTGAAGGAATGCTAAAGCAATGCCTCTTAGACTTAAGATCTTAGATGTTAGATAGAAGATAGAAGAGAAGAGCACCATCATCGATTTTCCTGTGAGTCGGACTCGTCTAACTTCGGCGTGTCCCAATACGCTGAGGTGCAAGACGGACAGCGTTTCGGTTGGCTCAATTTGCGAGGAATCCAGCGATGCTGACACCGACAGCAGAACCAAGAAGGCAGGCTAATCACTTCGATCACGTTCATGACGCCTGTATACAGGGCCATGATACCGTTGTCAAGTATTTATTTGACAATCGCCTAGGAAGCGTGTACAGGGTAACGTCCATGAGTGTTGCCTACTACATCGGCGCCAAGGCCATTGCAGAGCGGTTGGGGTATAAGAACACCAAAACCGTGACTCGATGGGCTGAACGCGATGGTCTCCCAATCTACAAGCGTCGGTATCCACTCAAAACCGGTGGGTTTGTCACGAAATGGTCAATTAGTGAATCGGCCATGACAGCGTGGGAACTCGTGCAAGGACAGCGTAGTGTCCACATGCTACAAGCGAAGAAAGCGTTAAAAGCAGAGCAGCGAGCGCGTGCGCTCACGGCTTAATATGAACTGGCCTTGCGTGAATGTTCATTTATGTACAGTTCCCAGGCATGATAATTGATTAGTGTATAACCTGTGGATAGTCCAATTATGAACACACAGCTCGACCTACTACGGGTAGACATAAGCGCTCTCAGTCCCATGAGAATCAGCTAAGTTGACTGATTATGCCTCATATGTCATTGATATATCAAGCATTGTACAATAATGAACAGTTGTCATAATATTGGTTATCAGACGTTCCAAATTGAACACAATGATTGTACAGAAATGCACGCACGTACAAAAATGAACATAGGCAGGGGGGCGGGGGGCGACCTCGCTAATCCTTCGGCTGCAGCTACGGGGCACGCCCGTGAATGTACGCCGCATTTTCCCACTTCTCTCTTTTTTTTCTTTCCCTCCCTACACCTCGCCTTTCTAGTTTCGTTTTTTCTCCTCACAATTTTTTCTCTTAGGTAATATATGAACCTCTCTGATCTTCTCTGCGCAGCGCATATTGAAACCTGGGTACGCCTGTACGAGGCGGAACAGTTCGCGAATAATCAGGTGCGCATGCATCGATGGATACAGGAGAATTATGAGCACGTGTTGGCGCAACAGGATGCGAGTGAGACAGCGGAACTAGAGCGGCAATGGAGTCTGCCATGAACGACCGTGACAGCGCCTATACCGACAAGCTCTGGGGGGACGCACTGCGCCTCGTGACGGCGGGCGTGGACCCTGAGTTAGGGAGTGAGACGGTGGCGGATGCCCTGGCGGCACTGGCGAAGCAGGCGAAGGCGCTGCGGGCGGTGGAGTACTCAAGTGAGAAAAGTAAGCACGTGAAATGCGAGTGCGGGCTCTCGGTGGAAGTCTTCTTACCCAACGCCGAATCCCTCGCCAAGACGATGGCGCAGACGGCGAAGATGATTGATGAGACGGCGCGGCTCGTGCAGTTCTGTAGCGGCAAGTCGGACAGCCGTCCTGATCTGGGGGCGGGGCTTCCGGTGGATGTGCTAAAAGCGTTGACCGATCCGCAGTTGCACACGGTGATGGAGTGGATTACCGCCAATGGCCGCGAGCAAGAAGACCTTCCTGAGCGCCACCCAACGGCTTGACGCCGAGCGGTGCCGCCGGGACGCGCATTACTTCATCTTTCGCTCAGGACTCGTCACGAAGGACGAGCACGATCAGCAGGAACCAATGAAGCCGTTTCCTGAGTCGTTGTATCTCCAATCCCTCCTCGATTGTTTGCTCGTCACGGGGAAAACACTCCAGCCTGCTGACGCGCAGTATGCCAAAGCGGCGGGTCACTCCGACCTGTGGCTGACCGCCTTACGGACTTCCGGCTTGTTCATGACGGAAAAATCGCGCCAAGTCATGGTGACGTGGTTGTGTTGTGCGTGGATTCTCTGGACGGCGAAGTATCAACCGCACCGCTTGATCCTGGTACAATCGAAGCGCGAGGACGACGCAGCGGCGCTGGTGTTTACCAAGGATCCGTTCTTTGCCAGGATCAGCTTCATGGAGCATCATCTCCCGGCGCATCTGAAAACGCTGTCCTTCCCGAAGGCTGGCAGCTATGGGCATCTGTACTTCCCGAACGGCACGCATATCTGGGCTATTCCGGAAGGGGGCGAAATCATCCGCTCGCAAACGCCGACGATTATTTTTAGCGATGAGTGCGCTTTTCAGCCGGAGTTCGGCGCCGCCGTCACCGCCGCGCTGCCGTGTATCAAGGGCGGAGGTTGTCTTGTTGGCGTCTCCTCCGCAGAACCGTCTGCGTTCCAAGAGTTGGTGGAGGCGGCATGAGCAAGATCATGCGCCTTCCGCGCGAGATCGTGTTGTTTTACGAAGATCCGTTGGTATGTGGCAGGTGGTACTCGAAAGGGCTTGTGGACGTGGATGCCTATCCTGAACTGGAACCATATTGCATCGAGGAGCCATGCGCGACGGCTTGAGCGAACGCCTTACCACGGGAGGAATACCTGTCCTGCGACTCCATTATTCTGCCGATGAGGCGAAGCGCGCCGGGACACTGAAGGGCGACGCCTGGCTCGCGCAGGCCCTGCAGGGCTATACGGGGGGTGTGAATGCGCCGCGCTGGCGCAAAGAGATGGAGATCGATTATTCTGCGATCCTGGGCACCAAGCTCTTTCCCCAATGGCCCCTCTGGTCCACGAATGGGAAGATCGTCATCCCGCCGTTTGATCCCCTCGGGTATAAACTCTACGGTTCCTACGACCACGGCTGGCGGCACAAGGGGGCCTATCTCGTGCATGGGATCAACCCCGATGGGGAGAAGGTGACGCTGTGGGAAACGTGGGCGAGTCACTTGGGCTATCAAACCTGGGCGAAGATTATCTTGGGCGAGACCGTGCGTGTGCCCGGCTGCGGCGCGTCCTGTCATCCGGAGGCGCGGACGTTCCCGGGCAATCCGTTTGCGGGGCGAGAAGTGTGGAAGGTGGCCGATCAATCCATTTGGGCCGAAGATAAACCGCAATCGGATAACACCATGAAAGCGACGGCACACCTGTTTCGCCAAGCCGGCGTGCATTTCATTCCCGCCGAACAAGGCGGCGATACCACCGTGGCGGAATGGCTGATCGAGCACTACTGGAAAGATCCGCTGCATCCGACGTATCGGATCACGACCGCGTGTCCGGGCCTGATCTGGGAGATTGGCCGCCAGCGGCACAAAGATCATAGCGACACCGTGGCCGCGCGCAAGGCGCAACCCGAGGAGTTGGTGGACAAGGATAACGACGCCTGGGACGCTTGCAAGTATTTCCACTTGAAATTCCCGGCGGCGCCCCGGCTCGCCATGCCCGCGCAGAAGCCGGGCAGTTGGGCCTGGTGGCAGAAGCTGGCCAAGGCTCCGCCGTCGATGGGCCAGGCCGCGCCCAGCTATCAGAGGCAGGTGGGATGATGAGTTTTGTACGAGACCTCTATCGTATCGTGACGATTCCATTCACCTGTCCCAAGTGCGGGCATAGCGTTGCGGCTGAAATTGATTTCGATAAGCCACTCAATGTTGGCAACCAATGTCCGAAGTGCATCGAATGCTACCCGCAAGAATTTAGCAATGCGGTGATTCGTGCAACTGAAAAGTTTTGGAGCAACGTCGATGGGTCTTAAAGATTTCTTCACCCGCTTCTCCCCTGCACCGCAACCTCTGGACCAGAGCCACTTAGACGCCCCAGTCAAGCCGTTTCGGAAACCACGGAAGAAGAAACCAGAACTGGCGAAACAGATCGACCGCATTCCGCCAGAGGATGAAGATAAGAAACAGCGCCTCGAACGCCTAGCGAAGTGGAAAACCCGCGCTTCCCGTGCCGAAGCGGTGCGCAAGGACTGGGAAACGCTCTACGATGTCGAACGCTGCGAAAACTATTTTTTAGGGAAACAATGGGAGCGCGGGCTGCGGCAGTCCGACCTCGTACTCAATCACTTCCTGGCCACGGTGAAAGTCATCACCCCTAACCTGCTGTTCAGCCAACCGAAATACTATATCCGTCCCCGTCCCGGCCGCACCGCTCCGGCGGGCGAGCTGCGCGCGGCGATGGCAGAAGGCGTGCTCGATTTCATCGGCGGCCAGGACCAAAACTTGAAACGCAGCGCGAAATTGGCCGTGCTGCAAGCGTTCTTCCGCGTGGGTGCCTTGAAATGCGTCTACGATCCGCGCATGGAGCCGAACCCGCGCGCGGGAGAGCCGATGTACGAGACGGACGAGGATGGTGTGTCACAGCGCGACGACAGCGGCAATCCTCGGTTCAAGAATGATCCGCTGACTGGTGACCCGATTGTGGAACCCAAAGAAGTCTTGACCGATGAAATGTATCGCTATTCCTATGTCGATGCGCGCCATCTGCTCTTGCCCGATGAAGGCGCCGACCGGCAGCGGTGGACGTGGATCGGCGAGCAAGTGCTCGTCCCCTTGGCCGATGCGAAATCCGATACGCGCTTTCCGGTGGGACTGCGCGATCAGTTCACCAGTAATGCCAGCGGCACCGAAGATCGACGCGGGGCCTTTGCGCATTTGAAGAGCGTGCAAGAGGATGAGCAGTTCCGCTACACCGAAGTCTATGACGTGATCGGCAAGCGCGTCATTATCTGGGCAGACGGGCAGACGTTCGAGGACTTTTTGCTCGACGATCCGTTGCCCCCTGGCATTGAAGATACCCCTTATAGCCTGCTCTGCTTAGGTGATCCCATCCTGGGGCCGACGCCATGTCCCTGGCCGATACCGTTCACGCGCGCGTGGCTCGATCCGCAACGCGACTACAACATCTCCAGTCAGCAGATCAGTGAAGGCGGGAAACGCTCGGCGCGCAAGATGGGCTATGACGAGAGCACCTTTGCCGATTCGGACGAGGCGGTGAAGTTCATGCAGGACCCCGGCGATATGACGGGCGTGAAGCTGAACGATGTGATGCGCCCGCCGGTCATTCTGACCACGCCGGACATCAATGCCTCGATCTATAAGAACGCAGAAAAACTCCTCATGGACTGGCGCATTATAACCGGGCAGACCGGTGCACGGTCTGGCGCGCCAGAAGGGGGCACGGCGACGGAATCCACCTTCATTGAGCGCGCGGCAAATCTGCGTGACGCCGAATTGCAGGATCTCGTCACCGATTGGCTCGCTGAAGGGGGCCAGAAGATGCTCCAGCTCGTGCAAGGGACGCTCACGCTCGGCCTGTGGGTCAAAATGCGCGGCTTTAGTGACAAAGAGTTCCTGAAATTCGCCGAACGCTACTGGCAGGTGCCGCAAGAGCGCCTGATGGTGCTGCTCCAGACCATCCCGCAGCTCAAAGGCATCCTGATGGCGCGCTTCGGCGACGAAAAGTGGCAATCCATCACGCGGGAGGACTTGACCTTTGAAGCGGATGTGACAATCGCTCCCGGCTCGATGCGCCCACGCAATTTGGACCTGGAACGGCGCAATTGGCTCGAATTCTTGAAGATCCTGGGTCAATTTCCGCAACTGGCGCTCTCGCGTGAGCTGTTGCGGGAGACCGCCTCGAAATTCGAGGGGATTAACGACCGGATGCTCGATGAACTCATGGCGTTGGCCGAAAAGATGGTGCAGATTCAGTCCAAGGTGGCCGGACGCGACCAAGGCGGTGCCACGAATGGCGGCGGGGCGGGGTCCTCGACCGCAGGCAACCCAGATCTCATGGCGCTCATGTCCGGGGTCGCCGGAGGACAAGGCTAGCATGCCGATGTATACCTTTCGCTGTGAGGAGGGACATGAAAAAGAAGAATTCTGCACGCACTCAGACGACAAAGGCGTTAAAACACATATTTGTCGAAGGTGTGGAGCTACTCAGGCGCCTGTCATCACGTATGGCCAAGGGCTCTGCTATTTCGAGGAAGGACGCGGGCGGCTCATCTGGAACCTCGGGCCGGAGCCGATCCTCGTGAAGAGTGCGGAACAACATAAGCGCCTCATGCGCATCAACAAGGTCGATTTTGCCAATCGTGGCACCGGGTATCCCGGACAATGGATCTAGGAGGATAGTATGAAACCTGAAAGTCCTGATGGCTGGCAACGCTTGACGTGTTCCTGCGGCACTGACCGCTTTGCCGCCATGATCTATCTGCGCTGGCGTGCAGGGGCTGGCTGTAGCAACGAACCAGCCGGCTATTTCTGCCTCGAATGCCATGCGGTCGTCGATAGCGCCGTGTTGATTGCGAAGGCGCAGCACGAGGCGAAGAAGCGCGAACTGCGGGACTTGGAAGCGGAGATGGCGTCGAATGCGGCGCCCGCTGCCGCTGCGAAAGAGAAGTGATGGAGACGCTGACTCCGGTACGCATTCCCAAAGACATCGCAGAGTGGTTAGACCGCTTCGTCGTGTCTCGGTGGTCTGGTTCGTTGACTTTGCATTTCAACAGGGGTATCGTGCAGTCCTATGAACCCAAGCCTAATTTGCGCACAGACGTAAAGTAAGGCGACTCAGCACCACTGAAGCCCTCTTCGGTCTTTCCCTACGGAAAGACTGGAGGGGGCTTTTTCATTTTGGAGGGTCCGATGGATGATCTCAATACCGACGCTGACGGGACGACCGACCAGACTGGCCTCGACCAGACTGTAGCGGACGGCACCGATCAGACGACGACTGAGCCCAGTGCGGAGACGTTTCTGAACGATGCTGAACTCTTGGCCAAAATTCGGGGCAACCCGGAATTGGATCATGTGTTCAAAAAAATGCAGGGGGCGTATACGAAACGGAGTCAAGGGCTCGCACGAGTCCGTGACGCCGCGTCAATCGTGGAACGCTTCAACTCCGATCCGGACTTTGCCCGCCAAACGATCATGCAGCGTGCGCAGCAATTGGGCCTGAACGTCGGACAGCCTGGCCAACAGCCAGGATTCCAGAACGGCTCAGCCTCCAAGAGTGTGCCGCCTGAATTGATCGAGGCGTACAAATCCAATCTGTCGCCTGAACTGCAATGGATGGCTTCGACGCTGGCAGCCGCGCAACACGCGGGCATGCAGATGGCGCTGAAGCCGCTGGAGCAGCAGCAGGCGCTCAGCTCCCGCAACACACGCGACCAGGAGTACGACTCCATGGCCACGTCCTTGTCGGAGAAGGCCCCCGGATGGGAATCGCATGAAGAGGATATGACCAGTCTGCTTACGTTCCTGCAGGCGCCCACGATGCACGATCGGCGGTGGGGCAATAAGCTCGAACTGCTGTACAAGCTCACGGCGGGCGATGGGCAGGCGACGGCGGAAGCGGCTAGGCGGATGGGGCAAGCGGTCAAAAGCCGCGCGCCAGCTGGTTCGCCCATGGCGAGTCCGACGCCGAACATTGCGGAGCAGATCAAGAAACCGAAGAACAGTCAGGACGCCTGGCAAATTGCCGCGAACCACGCCATTGCGGAAATGGCACGGCAAGGCATCAAGGTGTCTTGAGAAGGAGTCCCATGTTGAAACTTACAGGGCTGTGGGCGTCACTGGTGGCAGCACTCGGCAACGAGCGCGGCCAAATCCCCAGCACGCTCACCGATAACTACGACGCCCTGCTCACGACCACGGCGCGGGCCATGCAACCGCGCATCCACGACAACATTACGCGCAGTAATAAAGTCGTGGCGTGGCTCACCGAGCACGGGAAGATGCGGAAGCAGGACGGGGGCGAACGGGTCAAGGTGCCGCTCATGCACGCCTTGAACTCCACCGCCGATATTTACTCAGGGTACGGGAATCTCGATACCACGCCGCAAGACGGCATCACGTCGGCGTTCTTCGATTGGTCACAGATGGCCGTGTCCGTCTCGATCAGCCGCAAAGAAGAGCGGCAAAATAGCGGGAGTTCCAAGCTCCTCTCGCTGCTCGAAACCAAAACCACGCAGGCGGAAGTCTCGGCCAAGGAATTGCTGAACAACTGTCTGGTGGCGGGGCGCATTACGGCCTCGGCGACGGACGGGCGATTCCTGCCTAGGATCGGTCGGCTGGACAGCGGGGCTACAGGGCCGCTGCCTTTGGCCGCGTTGATCGATGGGACGGCCGCGCGGTCGGTTGCCATCGGGAACATCAACGGGGCGACCTATACGTTTTGGCAGAACAAGGTGAACACGAGTGCCGCCACCACCTGGCGTGGCTTCTTCGGGGAGTGCGTGACGCTCTACAACGACTGCTCGAAAGGGGCGGGCGGATCGCCGGATCTCATCATCGACGATCAACGCACCTGGGAGCAGTATTGGAACGGGTTGAGCAATCAGGAACGCTATGTCGTGACCGATCAACGGACTATCGACATTCTTGGCGGGAGCGATCTGCTCAAGTTCAGGGGTGCAGTACGCGTGTGGGACGAAGTGGTGCCCGATGTGGAGACGAACGCGGAAATCGTCGATGCGATCGGCACGTTTACCACCGGCACGAGTTTTTATCTGAACAGCAATGCGATGGAGTGGATCGTGGACAGCCAAACCGATTGGATTACCACTCCGTTCGTGCATCCGGTGGGGCAGGACGCGCGGGTGTCTGAAATGCTCTGGATGGGCGCGATGGGCATCAACAACCGGCGTAAGCTGGGCGTGATGAAGTCGATTCAACGGGCGTTCTTCACGGCGTAAGGAGCCTTCTAACAAAACGGGGTTCTTAGAACCTGACAGTCACAACACAGGAGGTAGAGATTTGATTTTTCAACGACTCAACCGAACAGATCCTGAACGCATCTTTACGGTGATGCGCAGCAACGAAACCATGGCCATCGACGATGCCGTGGCCTTGGAAACGAATTCCGATTCCATCGACGGCGTGCGGGTGCGGCTTCCGGACACCGGCTTGCTGCATACCTTCGTCGGCATTGCGGACGCGGCCATTACGAGCGGCAGCTACGGTCTGATTCAGACCTACGGCTATCGCTCGACGAGCCGGGTGTTTCAGACGAACACAAGCATCGACACCGGCGTAGTGCTCACGCCCGTCGCGGCGGCGGCCTATGTGCAGTCGTTCGCGTCGAGCAATGTGCCCTACGGCGTGTTGCTGGAAACGATTGTGTCGAGTTCGGTCTCAAATACGGTTAGCAGGAAAATATTTGTGAGAGCCATGTGACGTATGAGCGCATTGCTTGAGCAATGTATTCCTGTGCAGGTTGCAACGACGTGGCACGCCCTTGTGCCACGTCTCCTGCAGGAGCACGGCAGCCGCACGGTGGCTGAGGTCGGCGTGTGGCGCGGGGAGTTGAGCCGGAAGATTCTCACGCACTGTCCATTGATCACCCGTCTCCTCTTGGTGGATGCCTGGAGCCCCGTCTATGCGAACGATCCGACGCACGGCTGGATGGTGTTTGGGCCAGGGACCGACCAAGCGGAAATGGATGACGCCTATTTGAGAGTGCGACATCAGTTCGATGACGATACGCGCGTGACGATTCATAAGGGCTTGAGCGTGGACGTGGCCGCCACGATTCCTGACGGCTCGCTCGACGCGGTCCTGATCGACGCGCTCCACACCTACCACGCCTGCAAGGCCGATATTCTGGCGTGGAGACCGAAACTCAAAGTGGGTGGGTTGATGATTGGTGATGATTTGAGTGAATGGTTTCCCGGCGTGCAGATTGCCGTGGAGGAAGTATTTGGAGTGCGGTATCGGTGCCTGGATCAAACGTGGTGGGTCACACCTTAGGAGGGCTCTATGTTGTCGGCGATTGAACAACCGATCAAACGCTATCTGGCTCGTTTTCATGGGGTGCCCACTGAGCCATCACGTCAATATGATTATTACCGCTGCGAATTGTGCCACGGCATTGTGACGTGGAAGCAGATCGCCAACGGGGGCTGCAACTGTGGCGTCGGCAGTAAGGTTCGGGGAGCGCATCTGACGGTGTGGGAGAAGGTGCAACTGTTGGTGACGCCCTGGAGGTTCTGAGTGGACGGACCAGACTACAGCACGCAGCACGTCGTCTCCCCGTATGGCGAGACCAATGTGGTGCAGGCGGGGATCGCCATCAAGCGCGGGAAATCGCTGCGCGCGCTGCTGACACGCAGCGACGATGCGAGCCAGATGGAAATGAATCCTGAAGCCTTCAGAACGCTCCGTGAAAGGTTTTTGCATGACGCCCGTTAACCAGACGCCGGTTGAGAAAATGGGGCCAACCTATCTCAGGAAGAACGGTGATTTCGTCCATACCTCCACCAGAGTTGGGTTCGTGATCTATGACTATCGGCACCAACCATTCAAAGTTGGACGGGTCGTGCATCCCGCCAATAGACGTGTGGCACTTATCCTACCAGAGGAGACGGAATGACGCCTGTTAACGTCTGCTTCGCATCTACTGCCTATGGTCCATTATGGGCTCCAGCTGTGGCGTCATGGCTACGCGCAGTCGGCTACGCAGCGCGGCATTTTGAAGTTACGCAACTTGGGAAGGTGGGTGGCATTGGAATAACTGACAGAGCATATACGCATCAAAGTCAAAACGGCTTGGTTCAAGACTTCTTGGCTGATCCATCGTTCACGCATCTCATGTTTACAGAAATGGATATGCTGCTGCCTCCTGATACCATGGTGAAACTCGTCGCCCTAGACAAACCCATTGCTTCCGGGATCTATTTCCTCCGTAACGGGCGCGGGCAGCCGTGTCTGTTTCAAAAGGTGTTGACCAGCCGTGAGAACCCCTACGTGTTCTCGCCTGTTTCTGCCTTTCCCCTGCTTGAACCGTTTCGCGTAGATCATCCTGGCCTGGGTTGCGTGCTGTTCAAGCGGGAAGTCTTTGAGCACCCCAAGATGGTGTTCCCCTGGTTTGATCTGTCGGCACAGAAGTTCGGGAGCGATATGTATTTTTTCACGAACGTCAAGGACGCCGGCATCGAAGTCTGGGCGGACCCCAGCGTGATGTGTGGGCAGATAGACTACAAAGAGGAAACATTCGACGATTACAAAAAGCGATTGGTGGAGGACCCGGCCTATGTCAAAGGCGGAGTTATTATCGGAACCAGCGAGTCGCATCGAAACGGCGCCGTCGTCGTCGGCCTCTGAGCCGCTGCGTCTGCATATCGGCTGCGGGAATCAGCGTCTCAACGGCTACGTCAACTGCGATCTATTCCCCACCAGTGCGACCGATGCGGTTTTTGACTGTACCTCGCTCTGGCCGTTTCCAACGGATTCCGTCTCGACGATCTACTGTAGTCACACCCTCGAACACTTGGACGACTATCGGACCTTCTTCAAGGAAGCCCACCGGGTGCTGAGGCCTGACGGTAATCTCCAGATCCGTGTCCCCTACGGGGGGCATAAAGCGGCGTATTGGGACTTGACGCATGTTCGGCCCTGGTACGCCGAATCCTTTTGTTTTCTCCAGCCAGGCTATGCCCAGGCCGTTGGGAACGCCCAACACAACGAGTGGAGGCACTTTTTCTCCGTGGAGGATTGCGTGTTGCGTGTGACGGATCGCTTGACGCCGATCCTACGCTGGAAGCTCGGACGGATGCTGGTGCTGCCGTGGCTCGATATGATCCAAAACGCGGTCGAGGAGATGTGGGTGTTTCTCGTCCCGCTCAAAACGGAGTCACAGATCGTGAACTGGTCGATCCTGCATTCCGGTAATGCTCTGGGCGCCCGGTACAGTATCTATCGGCATCATTTAGAGCGGCGTCAGAAGCGGCCAGATGAGATCGCTGAGTTTGTCGATTGGCGGCGGGAAATGCTCCATAACGGCTTTCATGCCTGGTGGAATGCGAAATGATTCGCGTCTCGAACTTCAACAAAATGGGCGACGTGATGTATAGCCTGCCCGTGCTGCGGGCGCTGTGGCGACTGCGTGGCGAGAAGATCTCGCTGTTACTCAGTGGCTCAGCCTATCAGCTCGCGCCGTTGCTCTGGGAACAGCCCTACGTGGGCGCAGTCGAATTGGAGGACACCTGCCCCCATGCGACGACGCCGATTGAGCGTGGGGCGATCTTTCATCAATGGCGGTGGTACGAACCAGGCGAAGGCCTGAATCTCTCACTGCAGCCGAACTACTTCAAAGACGACGCGCCGATTTCGTGGACGAAATGTTATATGGCCGCCGCTGGCGTGGAAGAATTGACCGATAGCGATTGCGTGGCGCTGCCCAGTCTGGTCAATCATCGGCGCTGGATCGATGGAATCGACGTAGAAATCAACGGCACGAAACAGGCGAAACCCAAGACCATCATTCTGGCCCCTGAGACAGACACGCTCGATGAGCTGATGCCAAACATTTGGGAATCCATTATCGATCAAGTCGTGAATGCGGGCTATACGGCCATCGTAGTGGGCACGCGCAGACTGACGGGATTCTGGGATGAAGATGAAGCCGACGGGCGCGTGGATCTCCGAGGCCTCACGAGTGTCCCTGTGCTGGCGCGATTGATTGCTGAGTCACGCGGCTTCATCGGCGCGCACAGTTTCCCGTGGCATCTGGCGCGGCACAGCGAAACGCCCGCCGTCTGCCTGCAGACGTGGCGCGAGGGGTTGCGGCGGTGTCTGCCGGTGGACACGCCGTACACCTGGATTGAACCAGATAACTATAAGTCAGCGGTGTCTACCGTGCTGAATCCGGTGATGGATCTCAGTAATGTCTGAAAAAGGAGGCCCTATGTGGACCAGTGAACAACTCGACAAAGCGCAGTACGTAGCCTTTCACGACTACGAGAGTAAGCAGCCGTTGAATATGGGCACCATCGAAATCGACGGGGCCAACGGCGGCATCTATTTCATCACGCCTGTGCCGCCCTATGGCGGATTGGTCGGCGAGCAAGGCAGCATCGCGGGCCAGATCATGGGGACCCATGTGCCGATGAAGCAATGGACGCCGGCCTATACGCCGAAGGGGTTGCCGGTGCCGGATCGGGCGTCATCGGATCAGTACGTGATTCATCAGTATGGGGACGGGAGTGTATGAAGCTACTGCGCCATCCGGACGACTGGGCACGCGGGGCCATCAATCTGTCAGCCGATGAACTCGGGGACGGCCTCCTGTTCGTGATGGATAAGACCGCGCCATGGCCGGTGCATATGGAGGGCGTCCTGTTGCCGTTGGACGTATTTTGGTTGAGCGAGTCAGGCATGGTGCTGGAGCATGCCGAGCTGTTTGCGGGGTTGCCCGCGTACTGGCCGGAGTGCCAGGCGAAATACGTGCTGGAGCTGCCCATGCAGGAGGCTCCCGCGTACAAGGTCGGCGACTTTGTGGAGGTGCCCGCGTGACCCGCGCACAGATCAGAGACCGCATCTTGCAGGCCTCGAACGAATCCACGAGCGCGCCGGTTTTTTGGACGACCGCGCAAGTGGACGCGGTGATTGACGAAGCCTCGGAAATCCTCGCGGAAGAAGCGAAGGCGATTCGGCGTTCGGCGTTCGTGGCGCGACAGGCTGGGGCTACCTACTATTCAACCCGAGCCGTGGCCGCTGATGTGATGGCGATTACGCGCATTTGGATGCCCGATGAGAACAAGCGCCTCACAGCGGTGTCGATCCAAGAACTCGATGGGCAAAACGAAACCTGGCCACTTGCCACCGGAGATCCAGAATACTGGTTCCCGGTGTCGTGGGATTGCTTCGGCGTCTACCCGCACCCAGCCACCGGCGGCGGCCTCTTGCGCGTGGACTATGTGGCGTGGCCGCGCGCCTTGCTGGATGACGACGACGAGCCGGAGTTTCGGGAAGCCGATCACGATAGCCTCGTCATGTACGGGCTTTATGATGGCTTGTTAAAACACTGGGACGTGCCACGCGCCGTAGAAATGTTTACTCGCTTCATGGAGCAGTGGCAGACGGGCAAGGCCAGAAACGGCGTCCGTGAGCAGCAATCTCGCACCTATCAGCGGCCCACGGCGCCTGGCCAACCCTTTCAGAGTGGAGTGACACGAGGATGACTGAAGTAATTCGGTACAGCCGACTCGGCGAAGAGGACTGCCGCTTTGGCAAAGGGACGTTTGAAGTCCGCTTGGCGGATGGGCGTGTCGTCACCATGAGTGAGATCGACGTGGGTGCCATCCTCACCGATTCGGAGTTAAGCACGCAGGCCGTCACACTGAGTACTCTCGTGCTGAGCGGCGGGCAACTGGCCTTCCCTGCTGCACAGAACGCCTCGACCAATGCCAATACGCTGGACGATTATGAAGAAGGGACGTGGACTCCTAACGTTGGCGGGACGGCCACCTATACGACCCAGGCAGGCACGTATACCAAAATCGGGCGCGTGATCTTCTTCAATGGCCAGCTCATCATCAACGTCATTGGGACCGGCTCCACCTCGACGATTGAGGGCCTGCCATTTACCGCCGCCGCGAGAGCCGCCCTTACTGTCGCAGATACCGCAGACCTCGCCATCCCTGTGGTATCCATCGCCGCGTGGATCAGTACGAGTACGGCCACGATCTTTTTGGGAGCCCGTACCGCCGCTTCGATCTTTGAAAATACCACACTCGTGTTAGGGAGTGGCACGTCAATCACCGTTTCAGGGTTCTATGTGGTCTAGCCATGACGACCGTTGCTACAGATATCACAACCCTGCAGACGAAGCTGCACGACGACGCGGCCATCTGGAGCCGTACCGAACTGCTGCGCCTCTACAATGACGGCTATAGGACACTGCTGGCGAAATCCAGCGCCTTCAGCCGGTTACTCCCGCTCGATGTGCCAGGTCGCCATACCTACGCCGTAGCCTATCCGTGGGAGACGCGCCATACGAGCGGGGGCACCTGGTGGTTTCCCTTGCTCGCGTGCTACGGCGGCACCCGCCAGGCGACGGCACAATGGGAGGCGGAACACTTAGATGGGGTCACACCATCGGTGGCGCTGACGGGGATCACGATGCAATGGGAGCGGGCGCATACCGACGAAACGGATCGGCACTTTTCATTCGGTCTCCCCGCTGACCATGAACGGGTGCGGCGGTTGGAATGGACGAATAAGGTGCTCCTGCCTGTGGCGGTGCGGGAGTTTGACGAAGTGGACGACGCCTGGATGCGCCGGGTGGGCGAGCCCTCTTGGTGGACGATTGGGGTCGGCGCGATCCGCAGTGTCGAAGTCTACGAAATCACCACGGCCTACACGCAAGGCTATCAGTTGATTGACGCGCATCTTGGGATACCGCGTGAGATCACTGGGGATCGCACCTATAGCGTGGAGGTGGATTCCACGAACGCCCGCAACGCCTATGCGTATGCCAATCAAGGGGAGCAGCAGGCGCTGGTGGACGTTACTACAGCCTGGATCGCTGGCATGGGCTATCGCTTCACCGACGAACCGACCAATAAGGCCTTGGGCTTTGCGGTGTTTCCGTGGGAGCTGGAACACCTGAACGGGACCACGAACACCACCCAGACCACAGGCGGGATCTTCGGGATGTTTCCATGGGAAATGGCCTTCGGGATTGAGACGATTGCCTTTGGACTCGGTTCAGTACGCGGCCTCTCCAGCACCGACCGTCAGTACATGCCGATGATGACGGACGCGGCCCCCATGGCGTTGGTCGGTGGGATTCGTGACTGGCGCTCCTCTGAGGATAACCTCATGGCTTTAGAAGTGGTCGTGCCCACGATTGATATGGGCGAGACGGATGCCCCGGTGTTGATTCCTGAACAGTTGCAAAAGTATCTGCGCTTCTATGTGTGGTCTCGCGCCTTTGGCCGCGAAGGCGAAGGGCAGCGGCCTGACTTGGCGCAGCACTACGATCAGCGATTCCAGCGCGGCGTGACGCTCTTGAAACGCTTTGCCGATAGTGCCCAGGCCGATCGGACATTCAGACGCCAGGAAGCCAGTGTGAAGCGTGGTCGTCCGCCGTTGGTGCGGTTGCCGAGTCAATTTGAGAGAATTTTCTGAGGTGATGTAATGGCGAAGAAAAAAGTTGCGGAAGAGAGCGAGGATCCAGTGGTCATTAACATCGACCCCTGTTGGCATCGGTATCCTGACAAGGCGCTGAGTTTCTGCACCGTGACGATTGACATTGGTGGATCAGGCTGGGCTGCGAATGCAGAGTTTACAGAAAAAGAGGAGCGCGAGACGAAGGATCTTGCTGCACTGAAGCGGGATAGATTGCACAAAGCCTTTCTGTCTATCCAAATCAACGCGATGGATTTTTTCAATGGCTAACGCCCTCTTGCAAAAGCAACCCAGTGGCAGATTCCTCGGCGTAAACTTGCGTCAAGATCGCGTCTCGCTCGCTGACGAGGAATTGGCGAAGGCGATTAACGCTGATTTGCACAGCCAGCCAGGCACCATTGTCCTACGCTTAGGCCGCACGGCACAGAATACCAGTGCCTTGACGGATCTCATCATTCGACGCATCGCCAAAATCAACACGCATCGCTATCGCGTGTCCGGGCAAAGCCTCTACTGTGGCGAAACGAGGGTGCTGAACGGGTTGCTCTCAGCCAACTTGATTACGACCATGCTCCCATTCCGCCCGTTTGCCGATACGACCATCTGGAACTTCGTGGCGGACGATTCCATTATGCGTAAGGTGAACTGCACCACGGTAGGTACCTGGGGCATCCCTGCCCCGTCGCAGCCTACCATCGCGATGGGGATGGCAGGGAGCCTCACCGGGGACTATGTGGTGCAATACACCTTCGTCAGATTGGTGGCTGGGGCGGTCGCCGCTGAAGGGAATCCCTCGACCATTACGGCGTCGGTCACGCTTACCGCACAGTATTTGGGTATTGGCGACATGGCGCACCCTACGGACACCACGACGAACGCGCTGGGCATCTATCGCAGCGTGGCGAATACGACGCCGACCTTGCTGGTGACGCGCATTCTTCTTCCTGTCGGCGCCGGAGATGAAAATAAGGCGGTGACGCACAATTGGGAAGTCACGGCCATCCCGTCCACGACCATCCTCTCCCTGCATTGGTCGGTGGCGAGCAGCACGTCCGGGCAGCGGAACTCGACGACCTGGGAGCCAACCGGAACGGGGAGCAACGAAGATATCACTGGACGACGCGGGACCGCGCGCTGGGAGATTACGCTCGGGTATGTCACGACACAAACGCTTCTCTGGGCGTACGCTACGAGCCTCGCGGATGGGAGCCTGGGGGATTTAATTGAAGTGGATAACGGGCTGCCGCCCGTGGCCTCGTGGGTCACGAACTTTCAAGAGCATGCCTGGTTTGTGCGTGACGCAGCCAACCCACATTATGCCTGGTTCTCGAAACGCTTTAAGCCTGAGTCGGTGCCAGCGGACAATTACTTGGAATTGGGCAATGCGGACGATCCCCTGCAATGTGCGGCGACGGTGGGGGGGCAGCTAGGGGTCTTTAGCCGCAAGACGAAGTATCGGGTGTTCGGCAATGCGACGAGCGGGTTCTCGTCTTTAGAGGCCGCCTCCCCGCGCGGCACGCGCTGCCCGATGGCCATGATTCCAAGCGAGTTTGGGCTGCTCTTCGTGGCGCTGGACGGCATATTTTCTACCGTGCTCTCCAGTCCTGATACATGTTTTTCCGAGCGTATCCTGCCCCTGTTCTTTGGCGAAACGGTCAATGACATGCTCCCGCTCAATTGGGACCAAGCGACGACCTTTAGTGCGGCGACCTATAAGGGTCGGTACTATTTGTCTTATGCCGAAACCGGCAGCAGCACCCCAAACCGCTTGGCCGTCTATAGCCGGGACACGCAGCACTGGTATCACTACGACCACCCGCTCCGCAGCCTGTATGTGGAGGAGGATACCGACCTGGCGCTAGGTGGCGGATTGGATGGCTATGTGTACGTGCTGGAGAACGGCACGACGGATGGCGGCGCGAGTATTGCGCTCACGGTGGACACGAAAGACTTTCAGGGGGAGTCGAAGGACAGCCGCAAGCTGTTTCAGTATCTCAAGGTGGACATGAACACGCTCGGGGCGACGGTGACGATCAAGCTCTACGTGGATGACACCCTACGCTACACGACCACCGTGAGTACCAGTGCCAGAGCGGAACGGCTGTTGCCGCTCTCGCAAGGGATCATGGGGCATCATTGGCGTGCGAACTTCACCTATACCGGCAGCACGCGCATTCGCATTTATCCCTGTGCGGCGTTGTACTTGCCGCTCGGGGCCGCCTAATGGCGATTCGGCAAAGCAAGCAGACGTTCAGCATCACAAAACTGGACCTCGTGGAAATCAATGATGCGATGCAGCGAATTCAAGACGAACTGGACCGATTAGCCGGCCTCCGTGGGCCGGTGCTGATCTACGATTCGGAGCAGTATGTTGACGATGCCGGAAACATCATCCACGCCTGGGGCGTTAAGCCCTGATGCCTTGACGGGCACCGCCGTCCGCCTCTGGCATTATGTGCCGGGGGTCTATGGGCGTGATGCGCTCTACCGTGTGTGGAAAGCCATGGAGGACGACGGGGCCACGAAACACGCCTTTTGGGATGACGCCTATCTGCCAACAGGGGGGGATTGCGCGAGCTTCATTTGTGCCTTTGAAGGGGCGACGAATAAAATCCTGATGCTCGTGGAGCGCGTGGATACCGGCAAGCTCTGCGGGTGTCTGTGGGTGACGCAGGTCGTGCCAGGGCATCACGCGTTCCTGAGTCAGTGGATGCAGCAGGAGGCGCGGGGGCCGTTGGCGCTCGAAGCCGCGCAGATGGTGATCCGTGGGCTCTTTGAGATCGTGCATCTGCGCCAGATCTGGGCCATGACGCCATGGGTGGCTGCGGGGGCGCTCTGTCGGCGGTGTGGGTTTGAACGGGTGGCAGTACTCCCGGACCATTGCCTGTGGGAGTCCGGGACCAAAGATGTCTCGCTGTATCGGCTCACACGGCCACGCTGGGAGGCGACATGTCTGCAGTAGCGCAGTCCGTCATTCCGCGCAATCCAGTGAAACGACGGGCGATTGTTCGGCTGGAATCGACGTTGCGTGAGCTGAAGGCGCTCCATGACTTGCCTGATCCAGACTGTCCGCTCGAGCATGTCTTTGCCCCTGGGGCTTATGCACGGACCATTCGCATTCCGGCCGATACGCTGATTGTGGGCAAGATCCATAAGCACGCGCACCTGAACATGCTTATGCAAGGGGACGTGTCGGTAGCGACGGAAGAGGGGCCGATCCGCATGCAAGCCCCGCGCGTGATGTGCTCCAAGGCGGGGACCAAGCGCGTGGTCTATGCCCATACGGACGTGATTTGGACGACCGTGCATCTAACGGACAGCACGGATTTAGACGAGATTGAGGAGCAGATTATTGCCAAGACCTATGAGGAGTTTGACGTGCTGCAGGACGCGGATGTCGTGCAATTGTTGCCGCTGCTGTGGCGGGAGGGGGACGTATGACCTGGGTGGCTGTGGGGGTTGGGGGAGTGAGTATGATTGGATCGGTGGCTGGCTCGGCGATGAATGGCGGGAAGAAAGGGTCCCGCCAAAGTCGTGGGTCCGAGCGGATCTCGCAGCAACAGGTGGATATTGCGAACCGGCAAGTGCGGCTAGGCGAGGAGCAGGCGGCGATCACGGAACCTCTCAGAAGGAAAACGGCGAGTACGCTGGAGGGGTTCCTGCAATCCGGCCAAACGCCGTCATTTCTAGACCTCAATGCCACGGTCTCTCCATTAGCCGCACTCGGGATGCCGGAAATCGCCTCGCAACAACAAGGGCAGCGTACGCAACTGATGGCACAGGGGAGCCGTGGTGGGCTCCTGCAACAGCAACTCGCGCAAGCGGCACTGCAGGGCGGCGTCCAACGGTCTGGGTTGCAACAACAGGATCTCCTCAGACAGGAACAGCGCGATACGGACCGCTCAGGCATTCGCCGCACGCTCTTTGGCGCGGCGGGCGATGCCGGGACCGGCGGCCTGGCCTTGGCCTTTCAAGGGCTCAATAGCGGCATGGGGGGGATGGGGCAAGCCGCACAGAATATGAATGTGTTAGGCGCGCAGCGGATTCAGGAGAATATGGCGTTTCAATCGGGCATGGGGCAGCTCGCCGGGCAGGCCGGGAACAGTTTGGCGAATCGCTACATGCCGGCGTACGGCGAAGGCTCGCTAGGGGGCCAAAAGATGGGCGCGCAGAGGCGGTAACACTAAAAGGAGCAGATGATGGGTGGGAGTGGATTTGTCGGCGGCTTAGTCCAAGGCATGGAGCAGGCGCAGGACCGCGACATGAAAATGGCGCACCTGAAGCTGCAGCAGGATTTCTCCAAGCACCAGCAAAAGCTGATGGAGACGGAAGATCAGATAAAAGGCCTGCAACTGCAATCTTTTCAGAAGCGCCTCAAAGCGGAAGCCATGCTGCCGAGTCTGCGGTCTGATCTGATGCGCCCTCGCAGACCATCCGTGGGCGGGCCGCGCGCGATGACGATGGGCATGGGTGAGATGGAGGTGCCGGAGTCCGAGCCTGAGATTGATCGGATGAAACTCGTCTCATTTCTCACGGCGGCGGAGCAGGCGGGGCAAGATCCAGACCAACTCATGCAGTTGATGGAAGTGGAAGATCCGCGCATTGGGAAGATTCGACGCTCGATCAAAGGAGAGAAATTCATCAAATTGGGTGCGGACGAGACGCTGTATAACCCAGAGACTGGCGAGCCTGTCGCCTATGGCAAGCAGAAACTCGATAAGCCGGTATCCATGGCCCCAGGAGGAACGCTGGTCAATCCTGCGACGGGCGAGGTCATGTATACCGCGCCGCCTGTTCCTGCGAAACCGGTGGATTATGGGGATCGCTTGGAGTCGCTCGCCGCATCCTATAGCGCCAATACGTGGGGCACGCCGCTGACCTTTAGCGAACTGCTCAAGAAGGACCCGATTGAAGCCAAGAAATTGCGCGACGTGGCCATGGTGGAGGAACCCGCGACGATTGCGGCTGGCAAGCAGGCGGCCACCATCGAGGGGGACAAGGCTAAAACACTGACGCCCACGGAAGCGAACACGATGGGGGTCCCCTACGGCACGACCAAGGGGCAGGCCGAAGGCGTGATGCCGATGACGGCGCAGCAACGGGCTACCATCGCCTCCTTCGACACGGCCCGCGTCATCATTGCGGACATTACGCAATACTCGGAAAAGGTCAATACGGCTTCCGCAGGGCTCCAGGGCCGTGCCCAGCAAGGCATGAAACTGTGGGGGGCATGGACTCAAAGCAATCCTGATGCCGCCCTCCTACAAAGTAAAGCAGGGGAGCTGGCGACAATCGCACGCAGCATGGGCGAGAAGGGCGCATTGGCGGATAAAGATGTGGCGCGAGCGGCGGCCCTTATTCCGAGCGTGCTGGATACGCGAGAGATTGCCCAAAAGAAACTGATCGATATGGGCAAGATTATCGATCAAGGCGAGGTGAGTTTCCGCAAGTCCCTCGGCATTGATGCGCGGGCGCCTGGGGGATCGAAAGCCCCGCCCATCAAGACCCCTCCTCCTGATCCACTCGCGCACATTCAGGTCCCGCGCGGTCTGACACCGAAGCAAGAGGATGTGTATCGCAGGGCCTACGCTGACCAACATGGGAAGGTACAAACGGAGATGCAAAAGAAGAAATGACCGATAAGGAACTCGCCATCTTGGCCAAGCAGCAGGCGACGAAAGACGCCTTATCCATGAAGGATATTGAGGACGAGGCGCAGACCGCTCTATCGCAAAGCCGAGAAGAATCATCTTTTAGTGACTTTACCGACACGGGCGTGGGAGCGACGGATGATGCCCTAGAGCCTATGGCTGCGCCAGCCGAGCCGAGCTTTATGTCCCAGTTCGTTAAGCCTGCTATCATGCCCACAGCGGGCGGCCTGGTAGGCTCTGCCATCGGGACACGCTTTGGCGGCATCCCTGGGGGCCTAGCAGGAGGGTCGTTGGGTAGTATGGCTGGGGAGGCGGGCAATCAAGCGTTCGGTATTACGGAGCCGTCCTGGAGGCAAATTGGCATGGCTGGAGCCGTCCCATTGGCCGTAGGTGGGTTGGCGGCCGGCGCACGGGCCTTGGCCCCCTTTGCCACGTCAGGCCGTGCGGCACAGGTGTTGAACGCCTTGGCCCCAGAGGAAGCGGTGGGCAAGGTCGGCGCCATGATGCCCAAGGTTCCCGCCTCCTCACTGTTCAAGCAGGCGGCAGCGGCGCAAGTCTCGATCCCGATGAACCGGACCATGCCCATGATCGACAACATGTTAAACGATCTCACGAGCGTCTCTACCGGTGTCCAGAAGGCGAATAGCCAGGTGATTGGCTACCTCAAAGGGGTCAAGAATCTGTTGTTGACCAACCCTACCGGCCTGAGCCCCACCGCCTTGCAGCGGGAACTCGAAGGCGCGGGGAACGTGGTCAAGAGTGTGGGGGCCAGAGGGGGCACCGGCAGCGGGTCGATTAAACAAGTCTTTAAGTCGATGGTCAACGATTTGGACGATGCCGCCAAAATGGCGAATCCTGGACTGCCTGGGGCACAGACCTTACTGGCCGCGCGTGATGCCTTCAAGCGTGAATCGGTGGTCAAGGAAATCGGGGAGGCCATCACCGATGCCACAAAGAGCCTTAGAGGGCAAGGTGAGCTGGTGCAATTCAATGCGAATGCCGTGATGAAGTCGATTGCGAATAACCCGTTTTATGACAAAGCGTTCAGCGCCACAGAGAAAGGGGAAGTGGAATCACTCTTGAAACTCTTAAACAAGATCCCTGCCCTTCGACCTGGCGCTGGCGCTCAATTTGGCTCTGGCCGTCTCGCGACCATGGCCGCCAGTGCCACAGCCGGAGGCGGGGTCGGCTTTGCCGCTGGCGGCCCGATGGGTGGAGGTATCGGGACCGCTGTGGGTATGGCGATTCCGCCGATTGTGGACTTTGGCAAGAACGTCGCCACGGCCCTGCAGATGTCCACGGGGCGAGCGTTGATGAAAGAACTCTTGACGCAGAGCAAGGGGATCGCCACCCCGCAAGTTGCGTCCATTATCGCTGCGTATGCGCGAGCGGTGGAAGCCAACCCGGAACTAGGGCAATGACGACTGATTAACTAGAACTCGGCCACTCGGCACTACCGAAGCCCGTCTGATTGTTCCTACCAAGGAACAGCGGCGGGCTTTTTGTTTGGAGGTTGCGATGAGACGGACACGACTTCTGCTGATCCTACTGGTTGGTATCGGCTGGTGGCTTCTGCCTGCCTCAGAGGCGGAGGCATCCAGTTGCCTCACGCGCACCGCCCTCGTGGCCATGCCGAATGGCAGCCTCGTCCCAACGCTCTGCAATCAGTACGGCCAACTCTACGCCGTGAGCGTCAATGAGGATGGCACACAGATTGCCGACGCGGCCCCCCAGTCACTCATTGTGGACGTGCGCTACGAATTGCCCTATTGGCGTCGTGAGTCTCCCTATCTGCACCGCACGGCGGGCGGCGATAGCCTCACCTGTACGACCTCCTCCACGCCTCATGCCTACCAAATCGGTCAGCCAGTGCCCGTGTCGTGTAACCAATACGGCCAACTCTTGGTCGAACTATCCGGGGTCGGGGCGAGTGCCATTAGTGAATCCACGGTGGCGGAACTTCCAGGAGCTCCCCCATCAGGCACCATTCGCATTGTGACGGACGGGGCGAGCGCTACTGATTGCACAACAGGCACCGGCAGCACGCGCGTGCTCTGTAACTTTGATGGATCAAGTTGGGTGGCACTAGGTGGCGCCGGGACGCTTGATCAAGCCTTTGATAGCGGTAAGACCATCGACGGGGCCAACTCGCTCGCCAACGCGATGCGGGTGGGTGACGGCATCACCCCGATCTGCCTCTACACCGATGCAACCCTGGGGCCGCAAGTGCGGCCCTGCACCGATGCCAACGTGGCCACGATTATTCCCACGAACTTCAATTGGTCACTCTGGGATATTGAAGGCGCCGCCGCCATTGAGACGGTAGACCCCGACGCAGCGTCTACGTTGGCGATGTGGACCTACGGCGCGGCCTACCGTCCCAAAAAGCAAGCGTGGTTAGGGGCCGGGTCACTTGACGGCGACGGAACGCAATGCCCGGCTCTGGCTACCACAGTTACGATCAACAGCGGGCCCAAAATCCCCACCTTCATCTGCACGGAGAACGACGCATCGACGCTGTATGGGTCGTTCAAACTTGTCGATAACTGGGACGCCGGGACGATTACTGTCACCCACGTCTATATCCAGACGGCTGCGGATACCGGCTCGATGCTCGGTGAGGTGTCCATGCAGTGTCATGGGAACGGCGAAACGGTGGATAGCACCTATGGGACGATGGTGGAGCTAGACGATGCCGCCGTGACGGGGAGCAACAAAAACGATTTCATCACCTCCACGGCCGTCACACCAGCGGGCACCTGTGCTGCGGGAGACATGCTGTATTTCCGTTGGCAGTACGACGGGACAGGAAATCCCACCACGGCTGCGGCCACACTGAATCATGTCGGCTTCATGCTGAAGTATAGCGAAACGAGCCGGAGTAACTAATGAAAACGCTGTACCTCACCCTCACCCTCTGCCTCCTAACCTCACCCGCCTGGGCCGCGCCCACCTTTGATGCAGCCAGCAGTTCAGAAGGCACGACCTCGACCAGCCACGATCAGACAGTCGCGGCGGATGCCAACATTATCATCGTCTGTCTTGCCATACGTGACACGGCTGGGGCAGTTCAACCTGCCACAGCGGTTACGGTTGAAGGCGCGGCAGCGACGTTCTTAGTCGGAGCAAGTAACGCGGTGATCCGTACAGAACTCTGGTACAAACTCGCGCCCACGACCGGGGTTGGTGTGACGATTGCGGCAACCGGCGATGCAACGACCGATGCCATGGTCACGGGGGCGATGTCGTTCAAAGCGGTCGCACAAAGTTCGACGTTCAACACCGCTGCGAGTGCGACCGGGTCGAGCGCGGATGTCGATGTGGTTACTATCGCCTCTGCCGTCGGCGAAATGGTGGCGTACTGTGGGGCGGGACAACACCTTTCGGCTACCTATAGCGCCGATGCAGCCACCCCCGTGTCCACGGAGCGGTATGAAGACCTACATTCCGGGCTCGCGTTGGGTGGATTTGGCTACACCGAGGATGGGGCCGCGACCTCCATCAATATACGCGTGGATGCCACCACCATAATCAATTTTGCCGCGGTCGCTGGCTCAATGCGGCCGCTGGCGGCATCAACAAGACGAGCCGTGGCCCCGATTATGTTTCAGTAAGGACAACCTATGCGGCGATTACTCATTCTCAGCCTCTTCTTGAGTCTCTTTATAAGCACGCCCGTCTGGGCCACTAAATACTGGGTATCCACCACAGGCAGCAATGCGAACCCGTGCGCTTCCATCGACGGAGACACCGACCCGGGTGTGTATAAAGCCTCGGCTGCTGGAGTATTTTCCGCAGGCTGTGCCGTCGCTGGTGACACGATTCACATGAATGCGGGAACATATAGCGCGGCAAACTCCAGCATCTATGAACCGGATATTTCAGTCCCAGATGGGACCGCTGGGGCCTATACGACTATTGAAGGGGAAGGCGCTGCGGTGACGATTCTTCAAGCCGGCGGCAACGTGCTTCAGACTCCACGCTATGCACGATTTCAAAACTTTACCTGGAACGGCACGCCGAGCTATGTCCTTGGCAATATCGATGCCTGTCTGCTCTTTGGTTCTCAGGGCGGGGTAGGGCATCATATTGAAATTTTGAATATGGAATTCACCCGTTGCCATCATGGGGTGCAAGGTTATGCCGATGACGTGACCATACGAAACACCCACGTACACCATTTCGGCGGAAAATCGCCAAATCCTTCTCCAGGCGGTGAAGGCTTTTATATGGTTGGGGCGCGAGCGTTGATCGAGGATAGTGAATTTGATAATGCAGGTCACGATTGCTCGACGTGCAACGCTGGAAACCAAATCTGGGAGGCCTCAGGCGTTCCAGGGAGTGCGGATGGCTTTATTGTGCGGCGCAACAAGTTCCACGATAACAACTTCGGTGTAGCACTCCGGGGGAACAACGGCCAATTCTACGATAACGAATCATACAACAACCGTACGGGTGGGATTCTGGTGTTTCGGAGTACCATTCTTGTTCACAACAACATCAGCTACAACAACACCTCATCCAACATTTCATTGACGGGCAGTGCGGTCGGCGTGGTCATGAAGAATAACATTTTCTTCGGCGGCGCGAAGGCTGTTGAAGAAATCAGCGGCATTGGGACGCACCTCATGACGTATAACGCCTGCGAGACCGCGAGATCCTGTGGCACGACCGGCAAGGTCAATCTCACGGCGATTACCGACATCACCGTCTCCACGACAGACTTCCACCATAAGCCAGGATCGATAGGTATCAACGCGGGCACGACGGTTTCGACGCGTAGCTGCAATGGCGTGTGCGACCTAGGCCCCTACGAAACCGCAGGAACCGGGGCGCTGGGGTTCTCGACTGCCACGATCACTGCCGCGACGATGGACGTGACGCTCGCCATGAATCTCAACGTGCCACTGCTTCCGGCTTCTGGCATCACTGGGTTCACAGTCGGGTGTTCTGGTGGGGTGAATTGTGGAACGCCTGTCGTGGACACTGGGACGAGACTTACGGGGTCCGATAGCATCGTGCGGCTTACTATCACTGGGTTTGGTGGGGCAGGCGTCTGTGAAGTTGGGCAAACCATCACCGTGGCCTATACGCCAGGAAACGTCACCGATTCGGTCGGTCAAGCGTTAGCAAGTTTTACATCGCAGGCTGTCAGTAATGCGTGCGGTCCCGCGGCTCCTGCTGAACCAGGTACGCCACATATTAAGTATAACCTCGATCAGAACACCGGGACACAGGCCACAGACAGCACGGCCAACCTCCTGCACGGCACTCTGACCAACGGTCCAACCTGGGAAGCGCCTGGCAAACATGGAGCTTCGGCGGTTCACTTCGTGGATGGGGGGGATGATTTCATAGCAGTTCCTTATGGCAACACCATCAACCCCACGACACAATCCCTCACGATCTGTATGGGGGTGAAGCCGGATGTTGGGTTGGAATCTAGTTCGCGTATATTCTTTGGCTCGCCGAATGGCTCCAACCAGCGACTCTATCTTGGTTTTACCGGCGGATTTTGGGCGATGGGCATTAAGGATAGTTCATTCAGCACGGGAGGGAACAACACCGAGTTTCCTGTGACGGCTGGCTACACGCGCATCTGCATATTAGTGGATAAGGACACGCCTGGTGGAGGCACAGGAACAGCAAAATTAGCGAAAAACGGCACCATCGGAAGTAGTGCGCAGTCCGTGAAAACCTACACCTCGTATGCGCTTGCTGGCAACTTCGCTATCGGCACGGGCGTCTCGCAGGGCGGGAGCTATATGTCGGGGTCCACGGTTGACGACTTTGTGCTCTACACCAGCCTGCTGACACCGACACAAATCATGGACGACAAGAATGCCTGGGAGCCACCCAGTCCACCGGCGAACTGCACAATAAGTCAGGTGGGTAATCAGGCTCATTTGCTACGACAAACCTCTGGCGGACTCGTCGAAAACTATCGGGCCTTGAACGCGGCAACGGTCAACGTCGTCGCGGGTGGGGCGTTGATGCTCACCATTCAGACAGACGCCACGGTGGCTGGATGTTCGACGGCCACGCAGCTCCGCTATTCCTGTGCGCTCTGTCCTAGTATCGGGGCCTGGCTTACCGTCCCGAACGTGATGGGGCCAGATGGCATCTCATTCTACGGTAGTGCCGCCGTCACTGACTTAGACATTTTGAAAGGTGCCGTGACGTGCTGTTTGAGTGGGGCATTGACAGCCCTCCATGGGGTCACGCGAACGAACGCGGATGCGGTGCCTGTGGTTCCGTTCACCACAAATTCATCGACGGTCCATCGCAGTGTGTTGCAGTTTGGCGCGAGCGCGTCTGGGATGGCGTTCTTATTTAAGGAATATACGCAACAGGGTGCGGAATTAGCCAGCTATCCAGCCGTGCCAGGTGTGAACGTCGTGCCGATGAGCGCGGGGTCAGGATTTTGACCATGGCTAGACTCTATGCCGCGATGATGCTGATCTTTGCCGTGCTCGTGCTGGTGGGTGCCCTCGTCTCCTGTGGCCACAGCAAGCCACCTGTGATGCCACCAGTGAAGCCTCCGTCGCCGTTGGCCACGTTGACATGGGAACGCAACAGCGAAGAGGACATGCAGGACTACCTCATCTACTTCTGTTGGGACGGCGAGGACTGTAGACCGCACGAGAAGCCACGAGGCCCGGTCAAGCAGACGCCTGTGGGGGTAAAGCCCTCATTTAAGATTGACCTTACCGGCTCAGTGGGGGCCGTGGCGATCACCGCGCGGGATACCTACGGAAACGAATCGCTGTTGAGTAATATCGTGCGGTTCGATCGGCGGAACTGAGGGGCCATGCCATGGTCAAGGCGGTGCCCTAGGTGCCGTGCCTTCTTAACTAAGGAGACCCCGTGGGAGCCCTGGAAGTGCGAGTGCTGTGGGTGGGTTGGTGGAGATGATGTGAGTAAGGAGAAGGATGACCGGCTACACGAACAACCTGCACCCACACCTCCTCGCCGTCCTCACGGACCTGGAGACGCGCTTGGGCCTTGAATTGCAGATCAATTCAGGATACCGCGATCCGGTCCACAACAATGACGTAGGTGGCGTCGAAGGCAGCGAGCATACCTACGACCCAGCGGAAGGGGCCGACGTGTTCTGTCAACGCTCGGTAACGCGCTACAAGATGCTCAAGGCTCTGTTTGCGATGGGCGTGCGGCGTATTGGCATCGGGCAGACGTTCATCCATGTGGGCATTGCGGCGGATAAACCAGTCGATACGGCCTGGCATTATTATCCAGAGAAGCCTGTGGCTCCATCGGAGAAAACATGAATGGCCGACACCACACTGGAATTGGGCATTGCGACACTCATCACCACCGTAGCGGGGTTCGCCTACACCTGGTTTCGGGAAGGGCGCACACGGCGGTGGCAACAGCAGGACGCTCAAGAGATAGCCGAAAAGGCCAATTCCGATGCGAAGATCCTGGCGGAAAAGGTCAACAGCGATGCCGCAGCGTTAGCGGCCAAGCAAAATGCCGATGCGATCGCGCTGGCAAGCAAATTGATTCACGATGCGTCCGATGTCGCAGCCAAGTTGCACGACAACGCCGAGAAGCTGGCGGCCAAGGTGGCAGAAAATACCACCGTCTCGACCGATGCGGCGAAGGGCGCGAAGGAAGCCTATTCAGAAGCCAACTCGACGAACCGTAAGATCGCGGATCTCCAGACGCAACTGCTGAAGATCGGGGAGCATGTCGAACGGACAGATCAGGCCGCAAAACAGTCTGAGCAGGCCATCCATGAAGAGGCTCTCTACAATCAGCGCGTCAAAGAGGCAGTCGAGAAAACACTGGCGGGCATGAACGGCATGAAAGAACAGTTGCAGCGAAAGCGGAAGCCTAGATGAATGTGGCTCTTGCTTCTGATATTTCTCAATGCCGACTCCGGCACGCGCTCCACGACGGTGATCGAGGAATACGGCACGCGCCGGGCCTGCGAAGGGGAACGGACGCGGATCTGGCTGGAGATGGTGCAAGCGTACCCAGAGAGCCACGATGACATGTTTTTCGTGTGTCAGTTGAAGGAGGCGGTATGAAGTATTGTAAGAAACCTATCGTGATTGACGCAGTTCAATGGTTCAAACATGGCGATCATCCATCCGTAGAACGGTACGGAGAAAGCATTGTTGACCAATATCCCGCGTATGAGAAATGCGGGTTGATTAAAACTCTTGAGGATAACGTGTCAGGCATGCACCACGTCGTTCCAGGAGATTGGATTATCAAAGGCATAAAAGGCGAATTCTACCCATGCAAGCCAGACATATTCGCAGAGAGCTACGAGGCGGTGTGATGCTGCGCGATGGTGGCCTGATCTTGATCATCATCGTCCTGGCGCTGCTGCTCGGGGCAGCCATCTTTGCGGTGCACGATCCAGGGTCAAAGGAGGGGTTCTATCAAGCCGATCCGCCAGGCGGGCAGCCGCAGGAGGTGAAACCGTGACCTGTCCAGCTCCATGCCGTCAAACAATTCGAGGTTCGAATAAAATGAAGCGTAGCGGCGTATGGATTCACAAGCAGTGCCCGCGTTCGGTCTACAGCCCAGAGGGGTTGGCTTCGGCAAGGAAAAAAGCAAAGCGATTGATTGCCTCGATTCGTTGGGAATAACCAGGGAGACCATACCATGAGACGCTATCTCTACCTACTCAGTCCGCTGTTTATTTTATTATCGGTCAGCGTAGCCCTCGCACAAACGCTGGCGACTGATAAGCCCGCACCAGAAAAACTGTGGGAGATGCTCTTGAAACTTGGATTTCCTATCCTGATGACGGCGATCGCGCCGTACCTCACCGGCCTCATTACCAGCAACTTCGCTAAAGTGCCTCCGTCGATCCAGTACGCCATTACGAGCATGCTGTCCCTCATTATGGGTGCTCTCGTGGGGCAGATCCCAGCGTTTCCGTTAGGGTCTGAGTCGGCGGCGACCATCGCCCTGGCCAGTGGGAATGCCGGACAGTTTATTGCCAACTCGACGAAGACAGATTTCCATCCCAAGACTGAGGTAGCCAAGGCTGAACTGGCGGCGTTGCCGAAGTCGGAGCAGGACACGGTCGTCTAACGGAGGACAACTATGGATCTCATATGGCTAATCTTAGGTATTGCGCTCATCGGCTTTCTCGTCTGGGCCATCCAGACCTATGTGCCCATGCCGGACATCTTTAAAATCGTGATCTACGTTGTGGTGGCGATTGTGCTGATTCTGTTCGTGCTCAGGCGGTTTAGTGGAACGGTGCCGAACGTGCTGCAATGAATCGCTATGAGCTCCGTGAGCTAGTCGAAGAGGCGCTGAAGGATGCGGCGGTGCCTGCGCGGCTCATGAATCAACCAAAGGAGACGAATCGATGGTCACAGAAGCCATCGCCGAAGTTGCCAAGCTCCTGAGCAAGGTCTTTGGCTTCGTCGTGGACCCAGACGGGCTCGCCAAAATGCGGTTAGAGAATCAGATCGATTTGATTCACGCGGGGGTGAAGGTTGCGATACGAAACAACGATAGCGATGCTGCTGATTTGCTCTTTGAGCAGTATCGGGCTCTCTGGGTGCAAGTCCCATAAGCCCGTCGTGGTGCACGTTCCCATCACGTCGAAGGGCTGCCCTGCGGCGTTCGTGTCGGAGCACAATGACTTGTTCGCTGAAAATATCAGACTGAAGCACGCCCTGAAGCTGGCGCAGGAGAAGCCGTAGCTAGGGTTGGTCTGCTACCTGTAAGTCGTTAAATTCTTCATCGGTCCACGGAATAATGCACACGTCTGGGGGAATGGATATACCATCTGGACATTCCGTATGGACGAGACCATTCACGTTCTTTGCAATCTGTGCCGTTCCATCGCGGATATCCGGGACATAGACGTTCGCGCTCTGCTCAAATGTAGAAAGAGCTGCAATGACTTCAGCAACCGTCATGGCTTCTTCTCTCCCACCGCATGCGTCCAGCACGCCTTGGCGGCGGTCCATAGCTCCCACGCTTTGTGGTATTGATCAACCATTTCACGGCTGATACTCGGCATGCTTCCTATAAATGGCGTTATTGCTCGCATGGCCGCCTCCATTTTAGCTTCGCACGCACTGGGATACGGCTCCCACCCTCGTTCCCCACGACAGGTAAAGACCGCGCCTAGATTGTCGATGGCCTGATCGCCAATAGCGCACGGGGTTGCTCGCTCAATTTCTTGGCCGTGGCCTATGGGGTAGACCCACAGGCTATCACCCGCCCCCGCCTCCACGGCGAGCAGCAGCAGGGCAAATATGGTAATGAGTCGCATGTTCACCAACTTTCCCATTGTTTGTCACCGTCCATATAAACGCGGACCACGGCCTGATGCGAGCGAGATGGATCAAGGACCACGGCATAGCGATGCCAGGCTTGATCTGCAATGTACCGTGAGCGTAGCGAGAACATCACGGTCTTTTGAGGGCCAAAGAATACCAGCGCTGCCATAACCATGACGACCAGCAGCAGGGCGAGGAGCACAAGGGATTTCATGGTCGTGCCTCCGCAATGGCTTTCATTTTATTGAAGCTATCTGAGAGTGAGTCGAATGAATTGTTGCACCGATCCACCATGACTGACCATTGTGTTTCTCGTTCGTATGCCCGTTGCAGCAGTGAGTCGGTATGAAGCCAAAGTATCAGGAACAGAATCAATGTGATGGTTTGAGCAATCAAAGCAATTTTCATCACTTCTCCTTCACCTTCAGCTCATTAATATCAGCGATGAGTCCTGTAATGCCAGACGTTTGAAGGACGCCTTGACCAACAAACTCTGCGGCTAACTGAATCGAGGCGTCAAACATCTGTCTATTCCTGATCTTCTCGTTGTGCAGCGCCGCATCCAGTGCTGTACAGCGGGCCTGGAGATCATGCTTTTCCGTACAAACTTCATGGAATTTATTCAGAACGATGTAGGCACGTTCAGTTTCTCCTGCTAGACTACGCTCCAGCCTCGCAATTGTCGCATCACGTTTAGCAAGCTGCTGCTGGAGTTCATCAACCGCGTCAAGGGCCTTCGCCTTCTCCGCACATTCCAAGAAGAACGCGGTATAGTGCGACGATGTTTCAAGCCTCGCCAGCGTCGCCTTCAACGTGCGGTTCTCCTCCACATAGTCCAGGTCCGCATCACAGGTGGCCGCATAGTGCCACTGCGCCTGGAGGTCGGCAATCGTCGCGTTCGCGGCGGCAAGCTGCTTTTCTAAATCACCTACCCAACCTCGACGTTCGTTCATGTCATCACAACAATCTTGATACTTTTCTTTAAGTGCATCCCGCTCCGCCGTCACGGTGGCAAGCTGCTGCTTATTGGATTCCAGGGCCTTGCACACTTGTTCGTAGGCATGAGCTGTAGGATATGGTTGTCTGTCATGCGCTATTGCTAGATCCCGCTCCGCTTCCAGCTTCTCAACCGTCGCTCTGAGTTCGACGATAGTTGCGTGTAACTGATTCTCTTTTTCCTCCCACGCCTCTCGTGGTGTCATCGTGCCCTCCACGCCAGTTCCCGCCCAGCTTGGCGGTAGAACTCAATGGTATGGGGTTCTGGCTTGAGCATCTTCTTGATAAAGTTCCTCGCTGTAATCGTGTTGGTGCGGTTCATCAGATTGCGCTGCATCAGCATCGCTTCGTCGCTTGTGGTTTTGCAGAAGCGCAGGGTCATGGCGTTTGCTCCACAACCATTCGATGCTTCCTAATCATTTTGATCATTTTCTTGTCAGATGTTTTACCACGTACCGTTTCTCGATATTGATTGCAGAAATAGCAAGCTAGCACAATGTTGTCATAGGTAAACCGTCCACCATCTTTGACGCGCAGGACATGGTCGAAGGTCAGAACTTCGATGGCAAAATTATTTCCACAATAGAAACAGCGGCTTTTCTGTTGCGCAAATATAATTGCCTTTTTTCGTTTGCGCTTCCGTTTCCAATGTTCAGTTTGTTTGTTGCCCACTATAGGTACTCTTCATCCCAGCCTCCGTTCGATCGCGTCACAAGTTTCCAGTTAAAGAACGGGAATAATCCAGCCGCCATCTTTAGCCGCGTGATTCCATCACGCCGATTGCGTGACCACCCCTTGACCTCATAGAACGTCAACCCATCACCAGCTAATACAAGGAAGTCTGGTGTAAAACGGAGCTTTCCTGGGAGCCGAAATGATATTGGCTCATACCACCAATTCGCAATCTCACCGCCCTTGCACTGGAGATGCAGATAGTTCGCCCACGCCGCCTCAAGTTTTGATCGGTACACGCTATGCGTCGTCTTATGAAATGCTTTCACCATCGGCGTCGTCACGTCACGATCCCGCTGCGCGACCAGCCTGGTCAAGTCGGATTCAGTCATACGCACGAACCGTACTCCCTCTGACAGGTTTCGTAAGTGCAATGTCAAGTGGAACTCCATTTCTGAGTCGGCGATCCAACGTTGACCATTTCATCCCTATTTCTTCCGCCCATGCGGATAATGGCTGCGACCGTCTATCGAAACTGAGCACACGATTATTGCGCTTATTTCTACACTGCTGTACTCGCGTGGCCCATCTGCAATTCGATGGCTCATAGTTTCCATTATTGTCGATGCGGTCTAGCGAGTATTCCGATGATGGGCGTGGCCCCATGTCTGATAGAAACGCTGCGTAGTTATTCCATTTATCGCACACGGCAATCCCTCTCAATCCGTATCGAGAGTAACTGCCGTATCTTGGATTCCTGCATCGGTGTATCATGGTAATCCATGCGTTATATTCTGGTGAATGGATGCGTGATGATGGAGAATTGCCATGAATGCGCTTAATAATCATGCAGCCGCACGACTTTGTACGACCAGCTCGTAAACGCTTACCAGAGAACAGTGCTTCTTTACCGCAATCACAAGCAACGCGCCAGATAATGTGACCATGACCGTCATAGGCCTCGCGTCTCAGGACTAAGATAATGCCAAAGCGCACACCTGCAAGATCGGTTATTCTCATCCCTTCCCCCTCGCCTTGGCAAATCCTTCACTAATCCTCGCCCCGCGCGTCTCCTCGATGGGTGGGGCGTCTGGAGGATGGTAATACCACCCGCACAGGAGGCAGTGGGTATCGCCGTATTCGTCCACCACCAACCCACCACAGCGGTGACAGGGAGTCATCGTGGCCACCCCTTGAAGGTTTTCCATCCCTCGTGCTTCCAGAACGCATCACACAGATCCTTGAGGTCGCTCTTTTTCCAGCCAATATAGGTACAGAATTGGAGCCATTCTGCACAGAGGCGCGCTTTTCTCGTCTCCGACATCTCTGCGGTCATGGCTTGCCTTTCTGCTTGGCATCTCATAGCTTTACCTTTCCATCCTTGATAGCATTAAGCACTTTTTTGCCTGCCGCAATTCGCTTCTGTCGTTCTTTTTGAGTGAGTCCTTGCAAATGCCCCACCATGATTTTGGCGAGTTCCCTCGCGATACTGTCAAGCGTAGCTGGCGTCACAACGTTTGTCTCAACTGCCCCGCATGCGCATGCCTCATAGGGTTCACCTGTAACCTGGCTGACCATGAGGATCCATTTGTGCGTATGCGTTGCGCTCACGGCTTCCCTTTCAGCGGCTTGGCCTTACTCAGCCGCTTCAAGGTGTCAAAGTAATCGCCATGGACATCCTGCTTCAGGGTCTCGGGCGTCGCGTTGTACGCCGCCTGGCATTCCTTTTCATCGTGCGCCGTCACGATCTTGGCACGGTAGGGGGCTGCGGGGTCGTCGTTGAGTGCATCAGCTAATCGTTGCGCTGGTTCCACAATGATCCCCCGAAAAGGGGCCGGTGCATCGCTGGCTTGCTGGGTCGTAACAGGACTGTCAGCCTGCCCAGCGCCGTCCACCGGCCTTGCCTCCTTCGCCTCCGAGGCCGCCAGGATGGAGGAGGGCGTGGCTGTCTCCACCTTGGCCTTCAGCTTGTCTTTGAGGGTCAACGGTTGTGCGGCTTCGAGGATGTTGGTGGCAGGATCGTCCGGCTCGACTCGTGGCAAGTCGAGCGCCTCCTCAACGCTCACGAGTCCAGCCAGAACATCAGGGAACTTGTCACGCAGGCAAAAGCCACGGGCGCGAAGCTGAAGCATGCGCTTGGTGTTCGTCTGCCAGGGGCCTTGCTTGCCCAGTAATCCCGCCCGTTTTGCATCGGCCAAACTGAAGGTGACCCGGTGTGGCTTGGGATCGTCCTTTCGTTTCCCCTCACAAACCCCGCACTCCTCCGTGCATTCATCTTCATGCACGTACTCACAGACCGGCGAAGCCAGCACCATCGCGAGCATATCGTCACCCCATTGGGACGCTCGACCATTGATCACGGCAATGGAGCGGAGCGCCCGCATCGGTGTCATGCCTAGCTCAGAGCCCATCTGGATGGCCACCATGATATTGCCTGGTTTGCCACGATAATCCTTCGGCACCAAATCGCTATTGGCCATGAGGTCACAGAAGTCCATCGCTTCCTTGAGTGTGCGCGGCTTCATCTCAAACCCTGTGATCTCAGCTTCGACGGAGGTACGGACGGCGAGTTCATTGTTCATAGCAGCTCCTTGCTGGGTGTGACCCTAAAGACTCGGTGGCCCGGCACCGCCTTAAGGTATTGGTTAAAGAGATCAGATTGTTCTTCTTTGAATTTGTCCAGATCGAACTTCACCGAGGCTTTCGTGGACTTCCAGGAAATCTTGAAGCGCGGATGCTCGGCCAGGGTCGCGTCTTTCATTTGATCCTTTAGCCACCCTTCACCTTCCGCTTTCAAGGCTTCTCCGTGCTCAATCTCACGCTTCCCATCGTAGAAATTATCAAGCGCAACATCCGTTCGATTATCGAGCGGAAGGATGATGCTCCGGCCTGAATCTGTCGGGTACAACTTCTTCAAGATCCCCACCGTCTCCGGCGTCCAGGTATGATCGGGCGGCTCGCCCTTCTGCACGCGCAGCATGAAGCGGCCTTCAAGTTCGATGAGATATTCTTCGAGTTCTTTGTCGCGCTGGACCTCATAGGTCTTGAGCGTCCCGAATCCGAACAACACGGCCACGATCCCCCACTCACGATTCGTGACAGCCAATTGCTGCACTACTTGGAGCATGATGTCATCTGGGAGCGTGTCGAACGGTTTGCTCGCCCCACGATTCTTGACTTCAAGGACGCCTGGACCTTTCAGCCCGCCCACAATTTCAAAGTCAAGATTCGCGACCATGAACGGATGCTGCGGATGGCGACGGGTGGGACAGCGGCGAATTTTATAGCCCAGATCGTCGGCGGCGAGTTCGGCAATCATCGGTTCCAACTTGCTTCCAATCCGCTGCGCTTGTGTTTCCTCATCGGTATAGCGAGGGAGTTCGCCGTGGAGCTGGTAGTACAGTTCGAGCGGCGACTTATAGGGCGAGACGCCGGCTACGATGGGCGCGTCACTACTGCCAAGGCTGGCCTCACGTTCGGACTTTTGTTTATAGGTCAGCATCGTGATCCCGTCTGGCGTCCAATCGCCGGTCACATTCGTTGTCCAAACACTCATCGCATTCGAGACTGCATCCGTGTACACTGCACCACCCGCGCCCTGGATCAGGCTCCTCGATTTCACTATCAGCGACGGACATTGGGCCGGTGCTCTCCTTGCGCCCAATGCGCCAAAAATGGTGAGGTATAACAATGATAGGCCAGCCGCTTCTGCTTGCTCCGCCGCCGCTCGGCCAGCATGTCGCTGACCCACCACCAGGCTACACAGGCGATCACTAAGACGGAAGCACCTAAGGTGAGATACATAAAGAGATTCATAGCTGGTCTCCTTTCACCAGTAAGTGTTTGCCGCCTTTTGATAAACCCACGTACTGCCAGCCCGCGCACTTGTAGCAATAGCCAGGGTTCACGCTCTTAACCTTGCCCGCGTCAATATAGGTGTACATACGATCTGGCCCCCACTTCTCGAAGGCCCACCGTTCCGCTTCAAGAATAATGTCCGAGCTCTTGCGATCAGACTCATTGCGAAAGATGGCGCAGTTGTAACCAGTCTGTCCGTCCATCCGCATCGTGGGATCAGGATTCATCCAAACAAACAGCACGGTCCCTTCTGCATTTCTGAGCACTAACTTTCTCCCGCTGTAGCAAAACTGTTTCGCGCCGATGGTGCGCCGTGAATAGTGACGGTCGGCTAGTTGACGACACTCATCATCGAAGTGCGTCGTGCGAATCAGCCCATCGGTAAACGGCAACAACATTACAGCACCACGAGGACCGAGGCGGTGAAGGCGAGGTATAGAAAATGGTTACTGGTCATGGCGTCCTCGCTTTCTTCAGTCCGACTCGTTTCTTGATTGCCGTCCATTCCTTCTTCTCTTCTGCGGTGAAGATCACCGACGTTTCATTCTCTAAATGAGCGCACGGGCATAGAATGCATGGGCTAAACACGGTATCTTTGAGCCCGATGGGTCTGCTATGCGCCAAGTCTGTATGTCCACAGATACAATTCATGGCATCTCCTTCCCTGTGGGCACGGCACTGGAGGCGGTGATGGCAAGGAAGAGAAAGAGGGTGGTCATGGCGTGATCTCAACTTTGTAACAGCCTGTCTGGCAGGCCTTACAGCAATGTTTAAACGGAATGAGCCAGAGAAAATAATGGATATGTACTGCGTTCATATATGGAAAATCCCAATGTAGAAGCATGCAGCGAACCGTCATCCCCCCCTCCACCCATCCCATGCGTCCAGCAACACCCACAGGCATGCCAGAATCGCCAGCAGCACCCACGGCCACCAAAACTCCGCCCGTTTATAGATCGGGGTGGCGATCATGGGGACCTCCGATTCATCACCATCCGAATCGCATGCTGTATTTCGTGTTCTTCACACTTATATTTTTTGGATAAACCAAGGACCGAGTAGCCGCGCTTAAAGAGTCTCGCAATATGGCGATGGGTCACGCCGCGTTTCACGCCGCCCTCCTTGGCTGCTCCAGGCGGAGGCAGCCGTGGCATCGATCACCGTCGGGGGTCTCGTACACATATTGCCGCCACGCGTGACAGCGTAGGCATTTGAGGAGCCAGCAGCGGAGCTGAAGGTGATAGTAAAATTGCGTCATGGGGACACCTTCGCCGCGTGGTTATTGATCCAGTCCTTCATTTTCTGGACGGAGCCCCAGCAATCGCTTGGCACTTCATTACAAAAGTACGCCACGTAAGCCTGGAGATTCTCCACGTTCTCATCGTCAGCGCGTACCACCGCCTCCTGTAAGTCGTTGCAGATCACGGCTCTGAGGAAGTGTCCTGGATAGATTCCATGCTCAACATAGAGTTGAATCCCCTCCATCATGCGTTCAGGGATATACCAATGCCGAAACGTATAGCTCATCCCGCTACCTCCATACATCGGATTATTCCTAAGTGATCTTTAATGACCAACGCATTGGGCAGTAGTTGCTCGGTCGGCACCGGCGCGGCCACCTTCACTTTGCATCCCCCGATGCAAGGGAATTGTTTCGCTGGCGTGCCCTCACAATAGGGCACTAGCTTCAGTTCGTGCAGACAGCCGGTCAAGAGGGTCGAGACGAGAATCAGGAGGTAGATCATGGCGTGCCTTTCTTGTAGCGGGCAAGCTTGGCTAATAAAATATCGCAAGTGTCGATGGCCCCACGTTTATATTCCGTCCCGGACATCATGATATTGCCAGGCTCTCGCTTGACCATCCGCACCATCGCCGCATGCTGGTGACGCATGAGGGCAGCTGCGCATTCTGGTGTGACGTGTGGTGAGCCTGGATTAAGTCTAAGGCGTAGAATCATTGGCTCTACCATCTTCGTGAACCGATCCGGCTTCATGGCGTCCCCCATCTCGGTGATCGGAGTTTCCAAGCCTTCCTATATTTTGCTTTACATAACGGATGATAAGAATTGGTGATCCACTGGCCATTCCCTCGCTGATGCCGTCGTATCCCGTTGACTTCTGGTAAGTCCCACCGTTTACAGAACACGCACTTGAGCGCATGAACAGAGCCCCCTTCTTTCAAGGCACGCATCCGACGATGCAGCAGCGCGTGGTAGGTTTGATTCTCACAAATTACGAAATTGCCACGGCTGTTATCCGATTCGATTCCATTAGCATGATGAACGACGACACTGACAGGAATGGGACGACCGAGTGCCTGCTCAGCAATGAGAAGGTGTTCGCCAACGTATCCGTGTTGGTCTGCGCGTGGATGCCCGGGTAGCGACACTCTGACGTAACCGTTCTTTATTGATCGTCCGCCCTTCCAGCTTTGATGTAACGCTCCAGTGTGTACGCTGGTTCTCATGATTCTTATCCTCCAGTCATTACCAGCACCCCCACCACGGCGGCGCTGGACAGGAGGAAGGCCAGGGCGTAGCGGAATAATTGCTGGTCGATCTCGCGGAGTTGATGGATTCGTTCACTCATCGTGTGCCTCGTTTCCCGTTGCGTTGCTCCAGCCCCATCGCTGCATGGACCTCACAGGCTCGCTTGGCCTCGGCGAGCGTGCGATACTGCGCGGTCTTGGGATCGACGTAATACCCCCAGCAGGTGTCGCCAACACGAATCGTATAAGCGTGATAGCCCGCCTCATGACTCAGTGTGCGTGGATACCATTGGATTTTGTATTGCCCGCTGTACCACTGGTCATCGGCGTTGCGAGCAGTCCAGGTGCGCGGGGTTGTCTGTCTCGTGATGGTCATCGCCGTTTCCCGTTTTGTCTCTTTTCAAGCCCCACTTCGTCAGATTGGCTCTTTCGCTCTATAAACGACGCACACAAATCCTCTACGAGCTGCGATCGTCTCGCAGCGCGATGCCTAACATGGGTCATTTTGGCGTTCTCGAGCGCGGCCTCGCATTGGTCATATGTGAGTTGGTTGCATTCCGCTGTGACCTCTGAGACTGCGCCTTGGTTGCACAACCTATTCATGGCTGTCTTCAGCGCGGCTACCAGCGCGTCGTAGCTCGAGTACCGCCGTTCCGCCTCTGTGAGGAACTCGAGTAATTCTGGATGACTCGAGGCAATGAGGCCTTTGAGTGTGTAAAAATAAGCGTGCGGTGTAGTGGTCATCGTCGGCCTCCATGCTTCTTCTCCAGCCCCACTTCTCTTCGTAAGATATTGCGGACCCATTCAGAAAACGTCGTCTGCGATTCAGCGGCTTTCGCATCGCAGCGTGTGCTGAGAATCGGCTCCAGCCTGAGTCCTCGATGGATTTTGTTGGTCATCATGTCCCATCCTTTCTACGCGGAATATACACGAGTGCAAACACACCTGTCAAACATTATTTTAAACTATTTTCAAGTGACCACTTGACAGGCTTCTAACCAGCGTTGTACATTTGCGCAACGCTTAAACCGAAAGGGGGTGGAAATGCTGATGGCGAAGAACAGAAAGTTTTTGAACTTTGAGGTGACGGATGAGTTGCTCACCCATCTGGATGAGGCGGCGAAGAAGTCAAGATGGGATCGGTCAAAACAGGCGAGAGCGATGCTGGAGTATGCGTTGGGGATTGAGCATAAACCGTATCTGCCGCTCCCGCCGCACCAACTCGAACAACTCCCTTTTAAGGGGCCTTCTCACGAAGCCCCAGAGCGTCGGCGGCGACGGTCTGCGTGAGGAGGCGTTAGTGGGCGGTCAGTGCAGCTGGCTGGGGTACACACTCTCCCAGCTTGCACTGACCGCCAAGGAAGGCCCCTGCAGATTGGTCGCAGAGCTGACAGGGAAAACATCGAATCTCCTCGTGCTCGACGAGGCAGGCCGTATCCGACGAGACCTGAACGGGGTGAAGGATCTTGTGGGACAGCTGTATGTTCCTCCCGCTCACCAGCAGCGAGAACGAGGTGCCGCCGACCACGCGCGATTCAGCCAGGACATCCCAGAATCACCATTTCC
>CAZYAH010000002.1:0-32661 GCA_964645595.1 uncultured Alicyclobacillaceae bacterium
TCGCCTTTCTCACGGCGGTCGCCCTTTGCGGGCTCGTGTTTGGCGCAGCCGTCGCGGGCCAATTGAACCAGGCAGACAGTGCGGTGTTGTCGCAAACGGTAGACCGGCTCCTCACCGCGGTGGCCCACCGCGACCTTGCGCCCGCGGGTGACCTGTGGTGGCACCGCATGATTGGGGATGGGCAGTTGTTGGCATTGATTTGGTTGTTCGGCGTGTCGGTCATTGGTTTGCCGTTTGTCGTAATTGCTGTCTTTCTGCGGTCGTTCAGCGTTGGTTTTGCAGTCGGCTTCACGGTGCTGCACTTTGGCTGGTCCGGACTGGTGCTCGCCAGCATCGGCATTTTTCTGCACCAAGCGGTCTCGCTCACGGCAATCATCTGCGCTGGAGTCGTGGCAATCCGTTTTTCCGCCGGCATTCTCCGCCAGGCTGTGCCGCTGTCCAAAATGACCGCCTCGTTTCTCTCGTACACCGGGTGGTTCCTGGTCTTCGCGCTGGCGCTGGCCGCGGGAGCGTTCATCCAGGCGTCCGTTGCACCGGCCTTGCTCCACAGCACGCTGGTGGCGTAAAGTGTTGACTCGGCCGAACCGGAGAATTCGCGCCCTTCGGGACGGCTCGTGACGAAAGGGAGTAACAAAATGGCGACGCGAAAATTTACAGACATCAACGAGTCGTTTCGGTGCGTACAATGTGGTGCGCAAGTCCTTCCGTCCAAGCGTTCGTGCCGCAACCACTGTCCGTTCTGCCTGCATTCGATGCACCTGGACATCAACCCAGGCGACCGTGCGGCAGATTGTGGCGGAATCATGGAACCGGTCCGCGTCGAGTACCACTCCAAGAAAGGGTATCAGATTATCCACCGGTGCACGCGCTGTGGAACGGAAGCGAGAAATATCGCGGCATTGGATGATCCGGTGCAGCCAGATTCGCTTGAGGCAATCCTGAAGTTGATGCGAAACGGCTGAACCTGCGAAGGAGGGGTATACGGTTGCGTCAATGGTCGCGCGCCATCCGCTGGGTCGCGACAGCGGTGGTCATTCTCTGGGCGATTGCTGTGCTGCAAAGTCAGATGTCTCGCAACTTCGTTCGGAACCCCTACGCGACGCCGCATCCGCCCTACGTCACTGTTGCGGCTACGCACAGCTCGGACTCGACGTGGGCGCACTGGGTGTGGGAAGCGGGAAGAAATGTCGTCGCATTCATGTTCTACAGCCGGTGAATGTCGGTTCTGGTTGTGCCAGATATCGCCTGCAGCGGCGGTATCTAGCCGCGGTTCCAGCGGCCAGCTCGAATTGCGTCGAATATGGCAGGACTTTGACAGATTGCGTGGAATAAGTGATAGGCATGGATGACGTCAAAGGAGTCTGGTCATGAACGAGTGGATCACGCGGTTTATCGATTATCTCGCGGTGGAACGTGGGTTATCTGTAAACACACTGCAGTCCTACCAGAGAGACTTGTGCGCGTTCGCGGAGTATCTACGTCAAAAGCACCAAGGAAGAGATTTGACAGATACCAAACAGGCGCACATTGTCGCGTATCTGGGTTACCTTCGCGGGCTTGGTCGCGCAAATACCACCGTTTCACGGAATTTGGCAAGTATTAGATCCTTTTATCACTTTCTCTTGAAAGAGGAAGTATTGACTGCAGACCCGACCGTTCAGATTGAGACTCCGAAAGTGGAAAAGCGTCTACCGAAAGTGCTGACAGTGGACGAAGTGGAGCGCTTGCTGCAGGCGCCGGATGCGACAACTCCTGCCGGGGCGCGGGACAAAGCGATGCTGGAACTCCTTTACGCAACAGGAATCCGCGTCAGTGAACTGGTTTCCATCAAAGTCGCAGATCTCAACCTGTCAGCCGGATTTCTCAAGTGCATGGGCAAAGGCTCCAAGGAGCGGATCATCCCAATAGGCGAGTACGCTCAGGCCACGTTGGTGCACTACCTGCAGTTCGGGCGCAGCCAACTGTTGCGCCAGGAGGACCCGCAGGCGCTGTTCTTGAACCACCACGGGACGCAGATGTCGCGCCAGGGATTTTGGAAAATCCTCAAAAAATACGCCGTTGCTGCGGGCATCCACAAACATATTACGCCGCATACACTCAGGCACTCGTTCGCCACGCACCTGTTGGAACGCGGCGCTGACCTGCGCGCAGTTCAAGAGATGCTCGGCCACGCGGATATATCCACTACCCAGATCTACACACACGTGACCCGAACGCGGTTGAAGGAAGTGTACGCCGCAGCGCATCCCCGAGCCTAAAGGTACCTACCCGGGTTCAGGACGGACTGTCTTGAACCTTTTCCGTTTTCTCAGACATACTAGCATGTGTTAAGCAAAGTCATGGCAAAGGAGTCGTTGGACGAAATGCATGGAAAAACCCGAACTGGTCGATGGATTTGGATTGTCCTCGACAGCGTTGGAATTGGTGCAGCACCCGATGCGGACCAATATGGAACGGATGATGTGCAGAGCAATACGCTGCGGCACATCGCAGAAGCGGTAGGCGGACTGAACGTCCCGAATCTGCAGCGGCTCGGTCTCGGGTGCATTCAGGACATCCCGGGAGTTTCTGGCGAGGGAGCCGTCGGAGCGTACGGCCGCATGCGGGAAAAGTCCTACGGAAAAGACACGACCAACGGACACTGGGAGTTTGTGGGGAAAGTTCTGAGTGATCCGCTCCCTGTGTATCCTGACGGATTTCCGCCAGAGGTCATTGAACCGTTTGAGGCGTACGTCGGGAAAAAGGTCCTGTGCAACCGCCCTGCGTCCGGCACCGAGGTCATTAAGGAACTCGGCGAGTTGCACATGCAGACGGGCCGCCCGATTGTTTACACCTCGGCAGACAGTGTGTTTCAAATTGCCGCGCACGAGTCGGTAGTGCCGGTCGAAACGCTCTACGATTGGTGCCAGTACGCCCGGGATCACATTTTGACCGGCAAACACGCGGTTGGACGCGTCATCGCGAGGCCGTTTGAAGGAGCTCCAGGGTCGTTTCGGCGGACTCACAACCGCAAGGACTTTTCGCTGCAGTTTGGCGAAACGGTGTTGAACCGCATTGTGGACGCCGGGTATCCGGTCTGCGGTATTGGCAAAATTCACGACATTTACGGGGGATCCGGTATCACCGAAGGCATACATACGGAAAACAACGACGACGGTATGACCAAGCTGATTCAGCGCATGGACGTGCAGGACCGGGGCATGATCTATGCCAACCTTGTCGACTTCGACGCCCTGTATGGGCATAGGAACGATCCGGTCGGCTTTGCTCGCGCTGTCGAGGCGTTTGACAAACGCCTGCCAGAGTTGCTCGCGAAATTCCGGCCGGGGGATGTGCTGTGCATCACGGCGGATCACGGTTGTGATCCAACCACTCCCGGCACGGACCACACGCGGGAGTGGGTGCCCCTCTTGCTGTGGCACAGCGGGATGACGGGCGCCGTGCCGCTTGGAGATCGGCAGACGTTTGCGGACGTCGGAGCAACCGTGGCAGACTTTTTCGGTGTGTCCAGACCGGAAGTCGGGACGAGTTTCTTCGCCGAGTTGGGGGCGATTCCCGAGGCATGATGGCACTCCCAGCATAGCTCGGCACAGGAGATGGCGAAGCTATGGGTTACGGGGGGATGAGAAGATGCCGAAGGGTGTAAAGTGTCTGGTCGAGGAATGTGTCTTCAACGAGCATCGCAACTGCGCGGCGCATAACATCGAAGTCGCGTCCAACGGGAACGACATCGTTGGCACGTCAAAGGGGACGATGTGTGCAACGTTCCGTTTTCGCGACTTTGACGACGGGTATGCGACAAGTCAACCGGGTACTCACGCGTAAGCGTAGACAAAATCAGCTTTCTGATTGGATTTCCCCTGGGGGTGCCGATGGCACCCCTTTCGTCATGCCTGTCGCCTGATACAACGGCGCGACTTCGGGCACACTAACCGGGAATTCGGAAGACCTGATACGACATCGAAATGCACAGGGTTCAAGGAGGTTGGTGTGCGTGGAACGAAGATTGCGGTTATGGACAAGTGCCCTCTGTTTGCTGTCTGTGGCCCTGACTCAGCCTTGCGTAGCGAAGGCAGAGGAGCTGCAGCTGTCAAATTGGGGTTGGCATCATAAGTCGGCACAAACTCCCACCGATTCAAACGTAGAAATTCGCGTTCAAGCGGGCAACAAGCAAGGCGGAGATGCTGTCGAGTCGCTGGCCCCGCACGCCCGGTCGGCAGTCGTCATGGACGCCGCGACGGGAAAGGTACTCTATGAGAAGGACGGACACGAGGAACTCCCCATGGCCAGCATTACCAAAATCATGACGTTGCTGCTGGTCATGGAGGCAGTCGACAGCGGTAAGTTGAAGCTGACAGATCCAATCAAGACCAGCGAGTACGCTGCAAGCATGGGAGGTTCACAAATTTTCCTGCAACCAGGGGAGACGATGAGCGCTGAGGACATGATTAAGGGCGTCGCCATCGCTTCGGCAAACGATGCTTGCGTAGCTCTGGCCGAGCATTTGTCGGGGTCTGCGGAAGCGTTCGTGCAGCAGATGAATCGCCGCGCGAAGGAGTTGGGAATGGACGATACTCACTTTGTGAACTGCAATGGACTACCCGAGCCCAACCATTACAGTTCTGCGCACGATATCGCCATCATGTCCCGTGAATTGCTGAAACACAGGCAAATCCTCAAGTACACATCGGTCTACAGCGACTACTTGCGGAAGGGTTCGGAACACCCGTTCTGGCTGGTCAACACGAACAAGCTCGTCCGGTTTTACCAAGGAGTCGACGGATTGAAGACTGGCTATACGCAGGAAGCGAAGTATTGCCTGTCGGCCACCGCCCAGAAGGACGGCTTCCGGGTGATTGCCGTTGTAATGGGCGAACCAAAACCAAGTCTGCGAAACAAGGACGTCAGCGAACTGCTGAACTGGGCGTTTGCCAACTACACCTCGAAAGTGATGTACAAGGCGGGCGAGTGCGTCAAGGAAGTCGAGCTTCGCCGAGGTCACCCGGAGACACTTCGCATTGTTACCGCGGACACAGTCGGCGTAGTGCAGTCCAAAGGGGAGCGCCACAAGTATGACGTAAAAATCGAGCTGAAGGACGATTTCGAACTGCCCATTCGCAAAGGAGATCCGGTGGGGACGTTGATTGTCTCTGACCAGGGCAAGGTCATCAGCGAAACGACGCTGGTTGCTGGCAACGATGTGAAGCAAGTTGGCTTTCTCACTGGGGTTGGCCGCGTATTTCGCGACATCATCACCTTTGGGTCATGAGAAGGCAATGCAATGTAAACCGTGCTCATCTGGGCACGGTTTCTTTGTCGAATGATGGAAAATGGTGTTTCAATTGGACGATTTCTCTTATTGTACAGGAAATACGATTTGGGAGGGCGACGCGAGCGAGGCCACTTGCAGGACGTCGTTGGCGACCAACTCCGTCCGTCCTAATTGCCAGAGTGCCTCTGCGCGAAGGTGGTAAAGCTCGGCCAACAGGGCAGCGTCGCCGAGGCGCGTCGCGTACTCGAGTCCTTGGCTGGCGTACTCCACCGCCTGGCTGTACTCTCTTTTCTCAGCCCAGGCGCGCGCCAGCGTTCTGCGCGAGAACGCCTGGATTTCGGCTGTATCCCGGTCCAGGACTACTGCCTCCTTGGCGTCCTGGATAGCTTTGTCCACTTCACCGAGTACAAGGTAGCAATCCGCGCGCTCCGACAACGCATTGGCGAGCCGAATGACGTCAATCTGGATTTCGTGATGGTGGATGCACCAGGTCAAGTGGTCGATGGCTTCCTGGTACCGACCGGCTTTCCGGAGGCCGACTCCGATGTTGATATAGCACTGATTTACGCCTCGTTGATGGCGAATGGCATCGTAAATGCGGATTGCCTCCTGCAGTTTCTTTTCCGCTTCGGCAAAGTTCCCGAGCTCGATATAGACCGCGCCCATGCCGTGCAATATCACCGCGACATCCAGTTGGGCTGCGTTCTTGTCCGCAAGGGCAGCGGCGCGCCGGTAACATTCCAGAGCAGAGGAGTAGTGGCCGAGCTGCATGTAGATGCGGCCCAAGTTTGCGTGGATTCGCATAGCGAGCGGCATACTGAGTTCGGGATGTCGCCGCAGCAATTCTGCTGCCCGCCGCCAATACATTCTCGCCAAGTCCAGGTTACTCAGGCGCCGCTCCATTTGGCCCAGTCGATAATAGGCGTGAACCGCGCCTGCGACGTCGTCCTTCTCCAAGGTGCAACGAACGACTTCTTCGTACGCGCGAGCAGCGTCATCGTACTGCCCGAGGGACTCGTGGCACTGGGCGAGGTCGGAGTAGATGGACTCTTCTCGAAACTGCGGGGGTACCGGATTGGTCAGCGACTGGAACAAAGGCAGCGCTGCCGCGTAATTACCCCCTTCCAACAGCTGCTTGGCCCGGCGGTACGTCTGCATCAAATCCGTCTTGTGCGACATGTCGTCTGCAAAAAAACTTGGCTTGACGCCGAGGCGTTCCGCCAGCTGTTGCAACAGCTGTGGCGAAGGAGTCGCCTTGTCCGACTCAATCTGGCTGATCATGCTCGCCGTCACGAGACCCTCAGCCAGTTCCCACTGCGTCATCTTGCGCTCCTTCCGAAGATTTCGGATTTTTTGTCCGAGAGAATCCATATCAACCCTCCTCACCCACTGCTTATATTTTACTACGACATTGAGAATAATAGGTAACTAAGTTTGTCGAATCAGGGGAGATTGCTTCTACTTTTGTCACCCGGCAGGACTTTGCGGTACCAAACTGGAATGACACTTTGAAACTTCAGACGGGTTTGGAGGGAGAGGTGCCAGTGGCCGTTGATACCTGCATCGTGAATGGCACGCTAGTCGTCCGCTTGCATGGCGAACTGGATCATCATGCCGTAGAAACGATTCGAAACGACATCGAAGAGAAGTTGGCGCAAACGCATTACAAGAACCTGGTCCTGTCATTTGCCGGAATTGACTTCATGGACAGCTCCGGTCTCGGTCTGATTTTGGGGCGGTATCGAACTATTGCCCAGCGACATGGGAAGATGGCCTTGTGTGAAGTCAGTTCCCCGCTCAGACGAATCTTCGAGTTGTCTGGCATATTGAAAGTAGTCCCCGTATTTGAGACGGAGGAACTCGCCATCGAGGCGGTAAAGGAGGCCTAGACGGAGATGGGACAGGAGTTGATTCCCGCGGTTTTGCAACAGAACTACATGAAGTTGCAGTTCCCGAGCCGGTCCGAAAACGAGTCGTTGGCGCGCGTCGCCGTGGCCGCCTTTGCCATGCAGTTGGATCCGACCGTGGAGCAGCTCACGGAGCTGAAGACAGCTGTCTCGGAGGCGGTAACCAACGCCATTATCCACGGGTACGAAAACGGGCCTGGAGAAGTGCGCCTGTACTGCGCGATTGAGGACGGCGCGGTGGAAGTCGTCGTCGAAGACGACGGCGTCGGGATTGCCGACGTTGAAGCGGCGCGCCAGCCTCTATACACGTCGCGGCCCGACCTCGAGCGCTCCGGCATGGGCATCACCATTATGGAGAACTTCATGGACGAGGTTGTCATTGAATCGAAACCCGGCCAAGGCACGACGGTCCGGATGAGGAAAGTGATTTCAAAAGCTCCGGATTACCAGTGACAGGAGTTCGGCCTATGGACTACGCAAAAGGTCTTGATGACAAAGCCCGAAAGTTCACCGACGAGGAAATCCGCGATCTGATTGCTGCCAGTCAACAAGGAGATCCCGGAGCAAGAGAACAACTCGTCCTGACCAACCAGCGGCTGGTCTGGGCGGTCGTCCAGCGCTTCCTCGGGCGCGGCTACGACGCGGACGACCTGTTTCAGATTGGCTGCATCGGCCTGATGAAGGCCATTGACAAGTTCGACTTGTCGTACGACGTCAAGTTTTCCACGTACGCAGTCCCGATGATAATCGGGGAGATTCAAAGGTTCCTCCGCGACGATAGCACCGTCAAGGTCAGCCGGAGCCTGAAGGAGACGGCGCGGCACATCCGACACGTCCGGGACGACCTGGCCAAACAGTTGGGCCGCCAGCCGACGGTGACCGAGATTGCCGAAGCGATGGGAATCGAACCGTCCGAGGTCGTGTTCGCCCAGGAAGCGCTTCGCGCGCCCGCCTCCATCCACGAAACGGTGTTTGAAAACGACGGAGATCCCATCTATTTGCAGGATCAGATTGCGGATCAGGAGGGCAATGCGTGGTTTGACAAGATTGCTCTCCACGAAGTTCTCAACCGGTTGCCGGAGCGCGAGCGCCTCATCGTGTACTTGCGCTTTTTCAAGGACAAAACCCAATCCGACGTCGCGCGCGTCCTCGGGATTTCGCAGGTCCAGGTGTCAAGGCTGGAAAAGCGAATACTCAATTCCATCCGAGATCAGCTGCAATGACTGTGCCGGGTACCGACCCCTCGTGCGAGGGGTCTTTCTTTTGGAGTAATGGGTCGCGGCAGAGGGCAAACTAGCCCAAGACTGACTGTAAACGGAGGAGCGACATGGCGACGAAAACGAAATCGAAGCCGATTGATCCAAAGGCGACCTATCAGCAAATTGTCGACCGCCACCGCCCCGCTCGCCCCATCGTGGCCAACACGATTCGGGCGTTCGTAATCGGCGGATGCGTGTGCGTGATTGGCCAGGCTGTCCAAACCCTGTTCATTCGGTTTGGCGGCTTCAAGCCGGCGGAAGCCAGCAATCCGACCGTTGCGGTAATGATTCTGTTGTCCGTCATCCTCACGTGCTTTGGCGTGTACGACAAATTTGCCCAATGGGCGGGCGCCGGCTCTGCGGTTCCCGTGACCGGCTTTGCCAACACAATGGCTTCAGCAGCAATGGAACACCGCAGTGAAGGCTGGGTCACCGGCATTGGCGGCAACATGTTCAAACTCGCTGGACCCGTCGTTGTGTACGGCGTTGTCAGTGCTTTTTTTGTTTCTCTCGTACGCTACATTTTTACGCATCTGTGAGGAGGGACTGGAGTGCCGAGGGTAGGTAGGCAGACGTGGTGGTTTCCATCCGAGCCGAGAGTTGTTGCAACGGGAACCGTGGCTGGAGAACTGGAGTCGAACGGCCCCCTTGGGGACCAGTTCGATGCTCACATAAAGGACGGCCCCCCGCAGAAATCATGGGAGAAAATTGAACAGGACATGTTTGGACAGGCGACGCAAATTGTACTGCAAAAGGCGCGGGTCCAACCGGAGGACGTCGACCTGGTGGTGGGTGGCGACCTCAACGCGCAACTGACTGGGTTTTACTTCTCCCACAGGGACTATGCCGTTCCGGCGCTCGGCGTCTACAGCGCTTGCTCGTCGTTGACCGAAGGCCTGGCGCTCGCCGCCTTGACCATCGACAGCGGTTGCGCACAGAAAGTACTCGTCGGGACCTCTAGTCACACGGCGACCGCGGAGCGCCAATTCCGCTTTCCGACCGAGTACGGGGCACAAAAGCCGCCGACTTCCCAGCGGACGGTGTCGGGAGCAGGGATGGCCTTGCTTGCAACGGCTGGAGGCAAGGTTGCGGTCACCCATGCAACCATAGGGCAAATTGTCGACTACGGGATCAAGAGTCCGTGGGAATACGGTCCGGCCATGGCGCCAGCCGCTGAAGCAACCATTGTCGCACATCTCGAGGACACTGGGCGGCAGCTCAGTGACTATGATTGCGTGGTAACTGGGGACCTTGGCCGATTTGGCCACGCCATCCTCAAAGACTTGTTGGAGCAGCGCGGATTCCGCATTGACACAGAGCTACTGGACTGCGGCATGCTCATCTACCGCGAAGATCAGCCGGAAGTGTTCAGCGGCGGAAGCGGGACGGCATGCTCTACGTTGGTGACCTACGGACACCTGCTGCGCAAGTTGGAGGCGGGCGAATGGAAGCGTATTCTGCTTGCCGCGACAGGTGCTTTGCTCTCTACTGTTACGGCGCAGCAGTGTGAAACCATCCCCGCCATTTCCCACGCCATTGTGTTGGAACGAAAGGACGGATAACATATGGATTGGAATTGGACGACCTTCGTGTGGGCGTTTCTGGTCGGGGGAGGCATCTGCGCGATTGGCCAAATCATTCTCGACGTGTCAAAACTTACGCCCGGCCACATCATGGTCATCCTGGTAGTCGCGGGAGCAATCCTGGACGGACTCGGCTTGTACGATCCGCTGATTAAGTTCGCGGGAGCGGGCGCGACGATTCCAATCACCAGTTTCGGCAACGCGCTGGTTCACGGTGCGCTGGCGGAGGCCGACAAGCACGGCCTGATTGGCATCATAACGGGGATTTTCGAGGTGACGAGCGCAGGAGTGTCGGCAGCGATTGTGTTTGCCTTTCTCGCTGCAGTTTTCGCTCGCCCGAGAGGCTAGTTCAAGGCAGGGAGAGGAATGGCGAGGCGGGAAGTTATTATTGTCACAGATGGGGATCATTACGCAAAGCGAGCGCTGGAAGTTGCGGCCCGGCAAATTCGAGCGAAGGTGATTTCACAATCTGCGGGAAATCCAACAAGACTGTCTGGAGTGGAAATCGTTCAGTACATCCGCGAGGCCGAATTTGACCCGGTGATTGTGATGCTGGACGACAACGGCAACGGCAACGAAGCAAAAGGGGAAGAAGCTCTCCAGGTGCTTTTGGCACACCCGGACATTCAAGTGATTGGCGCGCTTGCCGTCGCCTCGAATACGTCGCGCGTCCGCGGCGTACCGATTGATTTCTCCATCGATTGTGACGGTCAGCGAGTGGAAACAGGCGTGAACAAGGACGGAAAGCCGATTCCCCGGCACCTGGTGTTTGGGGACACTGTCGATGCACTCCGCAATTTGAAAGTCCCAGTCATCGTCGGGATTGGCGACATAGGCAAGATGGGGGGACGCGATGCGCCGGAGCACGCGTCCCCCATTACGACGAAGGCCTTGCGTGAACTCATCCAGGCATATCATCACTGGAAACAAGTGCGAGCAGCCCAGTCGAAAAATCTGCCCCCTGAATAGACTGCAGTAAACGGATTTGTCCAGAGGGGTGAACGCAATTGTTTAACATCCTACTGTTTCTGCCGCGCTTGTTTCAGTATTTCGGCATGTTTCAAACCTTTATCGGCGTGATCCGCCCGTTTTGGCCACACATGGCAAGATTGTGGCAGCGCAAACCCATTGGAGTCACCGGCTGACACGGTACCGTCGGCCCACGAGAAGCCTGGTGACAATTCCCGACAGGACAACTAGGCCGGCGCCGAGCACGGAAGGAACGACGACATTCCGCGCAAGGGGCTGGCGGACCTGCGGGACTTCGATGGGGACAGGCGAGTAAAGCGGCACCGCCAACAACTCTCCGTTTCCGGCCACCACTTGCATGTAACAAACCACCGCGTCCGGAGGCAGGGAGCGCCACCACGTGACTGGTTGGAACCGGGTCTGAACCGCCAACTCATGGCCTTTCGGTTCGGTTGCATAGACTGTCTGCGCGCTGCGCAAGGGGACAAGGGTTCCCTGCGGGGACCGCACGTGTGCGACCACTTCGCCCTTTTGAACCACCGTCTGCGTGTGATAATGGGCGAACGCAAAGTCCAGCAGGTGCCGGGCGTCGGTTTGAATTTGGCTTCGCAGCGGAGCATCCATCAATACCGCGAGAAAACTGTCTCCGCCGCGCGTCGCGGCTGCAACCAGCGTTTCGTGCGCCACCGTGGTATATCCTGTTTTCACTCCGATGGCACCTGGGTAGTCAAACAACAATCGGTTGGAATTGACGAGCGTGGAGGTCCAGGCCTGACCCTTCCAGTGGTACCATTTCGTCTTTACAATTTTGCGAAACTCCGGATTCTGCATAGCCGCACGCGCAATCACGGCCATATCGTACGCTGTGGTGACGTGCCGTGAATTCGGAAGGCCGTTCGGGTTTTCGAAATGACTGTGTGTTGCTCCCAATCGCTCTGCCTCTTCGTTCATCAGATCGGCAAAGCGCTGTACAGACCCTCCGTAGTGTTCGGCAATCACCACCGCAGCATCATTCCCCGAGTTGAGCAGCAGTCCATACAGCAGTTTCTCCAACGGCTCTACTTCGCCCGGGACGAGGTAGACGCGATTCCCGCCCTGTTCCGTGGCCAGGCGGCTCGTCTTTAACAAGTCGTTAAGATGCCCGCGGTCGAGCGCAATTTTTGCGGTCAAAATTTTTGTAATACTCGCGGGGTAGTGCCGTGCGAGTGGCGCCTTTTCATAAATTACTGTTCCACTGGTCAAATCCATCACGACTGCCGACTTCGCGGTGATTTTCGGCCAGTTTGACACCATTTCGCTGGCGACGGGAATGCCGTCTTGCTGTTGGACTTGGTCGATGGCGACGACGTCCGACTGTGCGCCGGGAGAGTAACGAGATTCCGCTTGGACGTTGGGAACAAACGCCGTGTTGTAAAGCAGAGCACAGGCCACAGCGGCACAGGTCACAGTACGTGAGAGGACGGCAGTGAGCTTCTTCGTCTTCGGCATGGGTCATCTCCTGGTGTGATGTTCAACACCCCCAATTGTACAGGTTCGTCTTCGCGCTGTCACTGAATGGATCGATTGAGCCGACGTCGAGCTCCGCTGTATACTTGACACAACGAGTCGTCCACAAAGGTGCGGTTTCCGTTGTCTGAGCGAATTGTCGCGAGCTTTTCGGGTACGGTTCACGAACAAATCCAAATTGTAGAGCGCAGGCACCTTCGGTTCATGCGCTTTGGGCCCCGCGGTGGTTGGCAAGGCGCACAGTCGCTGCGTGAGACCAGGCCTGTTTTTGGATATCAGAGGGCGTTTGCCAGCTTTGTTCACAGCCTGTCCAGCCTTGGGACTTTTCTGTGTCTCGGCGTGGGCACGGGAACTGCCTTGACGACAGTGCGCGAGGCGTTTCCGCACAGTTCGCTCTACGGACTGGAACTGGATGACAAAGTCGTCGATGCCGCCATTCGCTACTTCGGCGCTCCGCGCCACACCGAGGCCACCTACTTTATCGGGGACGGTGTCCTCATGTTGGGCCACCTCGACCTCGAAGTCGACCTGATTTTTGTGGATGCCTACATGGAGGACAAAGTCTACGGTCCGAGCCTCCATCCGCATTTTCCGCGCCTGCTGTCCGCTGCGACCACATCGTCTGGGGCAGCGGTTTGCAACCTGATTACAAGTTATCCCTTGCGCGGCGCCATCAAGGCGTTTCTGGCAAGCTGCTCTGACCACTTCCCGGGCGTTTGCCTGTTACCTGTCGGCCCGCTGCTTCCGTTTGTGGAACAAAACGTACTTTGCGTACTGGTCAAGGACAGGTCGCTCATTCCCCGCTGGAAACAAGCGATGGCCAAAGATCCGGTTTTGCGGCTCGCAGAACGGTGGTTGTGGCCGCTGCGACTGCAAGAGTATACGACTTCGTATATGGTATAATGGGAAACACTGCACGGAAGTGCGGAAGACTGTGAGCTTAAGGGGTAATAGCGTGTTCGACTTTTTCGGCCCAGATTTTATATTTCGGCTCATCGCCATTGTTGTCGGACTCGTCATCCACGAGTTCGCGCACGCCTGGACTGCGTCGCTGCTGGGAGACAAGACTGCCAAGCGAGCGGGTCGAGTCACCCTCAATCCGGTAGCGCACCTGGATCCAATTGGGTTGCTGATGATTGTGTTCGCGCCGTTCGGGTGGGCTAAGCCAGTGCCGGTGAATCCGCTCAATTTCCGCCGACCGCGGCTCGGCATGGTTCTCGTGGCGCTGGCCGGACCGGTGTCCAACCTTGTATTGGCCATTCTGGTATGGCTTCTCTACAAACCCTACTTAATGCAGACTGGATTTATCCCGCAGCTGTTGTGGATGTCGTTTCTCGTCAACGTTGCGTTGTTTGTGTTCAACCTCATCCCGGTGTCTCCACTAGACGGCTCGCGCATTGTGTCCGGCTTGTTGCCATATCGCTGGGAGGTCCAGTACCGCAAGCTCGACCTGTATGGTCCGTTCATTCTGCTCATGCTGGTCATCATTCCGCAGACCAATCAGGCCATCTTTGGACCGTTGATGAACGGCGTAGCGAGCTTGATCATCCGTTTGCTGGGGACGTAAGCACATGGCGTACGAGGTCGTTCTGGAACAGTTTTCGGGTCCGCTGGACCTGTTGTTACACCTGATCCGCAAGCAGGAAATCAACATTCACGACATTCCGATTGCGCTGATTACGGAGCAGTATCTCGGATACTTGCGCACAATGGAAGAGCTGTCGCTGGAAATTGCCAGCGAATTTATCGTCATGGCCGCAACGTTGCTCGCCATCAAAAGTCGGCTCTTGCTGCCGAGGCAGCCCAAACCGGCGGAATCGGACGAAGAAGAAGTGGATCCGCGCGAGGAACTAGTGCAGCAGCTGCTGGAGTACGAGCGGTGCAAGTGGGCAGCCGAGCAATTGCGCGAACGCGGTATTCTGCAGAGCAATGTGTTCTCGCGTCCGCCGATGGATCTGCGCCCATACGTCCCGCAGGAGCCGCCTCGGGTGGAAGGGGTGTCCATGTGGGATCTGGTCGACGCGTACCGGAAGCTGTTGTTGCGCGTGCCGAAGGAAGAACGCGTGGCGGAGATCAAAGGGCACGTCATTTCGGTGGAAGACACGATGGAAAAAATCCTCGGGCGACTGCGAGCGCTCCGGCGCAGTACGTTTTTCGAGCTGACCCAGGATGCGCATACGCGGCCCGAAATCGTGGCTTCATTTCTAGCGTTGCTGGAACTGATGAAAGCGCGACAAATTTTCTGCGTACAGCTTGACCCGTTCGGGGACATCGAAGTCGTGCTCGCGGGGGAGGAGGTATCGTGATCATTTCCATGACCGGTCCCTTGGAAGCGCTGCTGTTTGCAGCCGGAAGTGAGGGTTTGGCGATTGAGGAAATTGCGGATCTGCTGCAGCTGTCGATTGATGAGGCCAAGGCCGTGTGCCGGGAACTGCAAGCCGCGTACGATGAGCGGGACAGCGGTATTCAGTTGGTCGAATTCGGAGGGATGTGGCAACTGGTCACGCGCCCTGAATACGCACCTTACTTGCGGAAGCTCGCTACCGCTCCCACGTCGAGCCACTTAAGCACGGCTGCCTTGGAGGTTCTGGCCATTGTCGCGTACCGCCAGCCGATTTCCCGGCTGGAGATTGAGACCGTGCGCGGCGTGCAATCGGATCGGGCAATCCAAACCCTTGTCCACCGCCAACTGATTCAGGAAGTCGGGCGCGCCGAAGCTCCCGGACGCCCTATACTGTACGGTACAACCACTACATTCTTGCAGACGTTCGGACTGAGAAGCCTCGAAGATCTGCCGCCGCTACCAGATCAACCGGCCATGCCGGGAGACCTGTCGCTCTTCGAGATCACGCCCGCATTGCCGCGCGACTAAAACAGGGTATACCCCATACGATTCCGGAGATTCTAAAACCGTCCAAACAAAGGGGACGGTTTTCTTGCATTTCACGACAGCCATTTGGATCTTCGCGACCCTTGCACTGATTGTGCTCGCGGCACTCGCGCTGTTCTTTCTCCCGATTCGCGTCGAAGTAAATTTCTCGCAGAACAACGCAGACACCGACGGACTAGTGAAGGTATCCACTCTATTTGGACTTGTTCGGTGGCAACAGCGCCTGGTCGAGGTCAAATTGGGATTGACGCCCGAGGGCCCTGCAGTGCAGGTGACGCAAGCAAGTCAGAAGAAGAACGAGAGAACCATTCTTACAGCGAGTGAAGTCATGCATATCCTGCGCAACTGGCAAGCCTGGGTCGCTTTGTTCAGGCAGGTGAGTGCCCGCATGCGGGAATTGATGCGGCATGTGCACGTTGAGCAATTTACTGCCGACGTCACACTGGGCACAGGGAACGCGGTCAGTACCGGCATAGCTTGCGGCGCAATGTGGGCGGTGCTCGGAGGTCTCGTCGGCTCCTTTTCACACGTCGCCCAATTTCAGGAAAAACCAAAGTTGAACGTGCGTCCGGACTTCGATGCCGCGACATTTCGGCTCACGACTTACTGCATAGCGCGGGTACGCGCAGGTTACGCTATGATCACGGCAATACGCCTGTTCGGCGTGTGGAGAAGGAGGACAAGCGATGGAACACCCAATCCAGGGTCTCATGAAAACAGCCATGGAGAACATTCGCGAAATGGTCGACGTGAACACAATTATCGGCGATCCGGTTGAAACCCCGGATGGCACGGTGATTTTGCCGGTGTCCCGGGTGGGCTTCGGCTTCGCCGCGGGCGGCAGTGAGTTCAGTGTCGGCAACGACCAGGGTGGATCACAGGGTGGATCATCGGAATTGCCGTTCGGTGGCGGGTCCGGCGGAGGTGTGTCCATCAATCCGATTGGGTTCCTGATTGTGAACGGCAACAACATCCGTCTGCTGTCCACCGATAATCAGAACCAACTGTATGATCGGCTGATCGACATGGCCCCCATGGTCGTAGACAAGATTCAGTCGCTGGTCAAAGGAGGAGCCGGACAAGGGGTGGCGCCGAACCAGAATTTCGGTTCATCCCCTAGGCCGATGTAAGGATCAGCGCAAAGAACAACGGAAGTGTCCTACAAGCAGACAAGCTGGCATACCCTGAACTGAGGACAACGCGTTTCGGGGGGTGCCAGCTTGATTGATCTCATCTGGTTACTGCTGTTTGTCGTCGGGATTGTCACCGCGATGTTCACGGGGAAGATGGACGCCGTATCGAAGTCCGTTCTCGACGGAGCGGAAATCGGCGTAGAACTGTCCATCGGTCTCATCAGCGTCATCGCGTTCTGGCTCGGCATCATGAATATCGCCGAAAAGGCCGGTATTGTCGGCTGGTTGGCGAACAAGTTGAAACCCATCGGCAAGTTCCTGTATCCGTCCGTACCAGAAGATCATCCCGCCATGGGATCGATTCTCATGAACATGAGCGCGAACATCCTCGGCGTTGGCAACGCTGCCACCCCCCTCGGGCTCAAGGCGATGCAGGAACTGCAGACGCTGAACGATAAAAAGGACACGGCCAGCGACGCCATGTGCACACTGCTCGCCATCAACACCGCCGGCATTACGCTCATCCCCACCACGGTCATCGCATTTCGGATGCAGTTTGGCTCTTCAAATCCCACCTCTATTGTCGGCACAACGATTGTGGCCACCGCCATCGGGACGGTTGGGGCGGTGGTTTTGGATCGGTTGTTCCGCCGGTGGTCGCGAAGGGGGAGCAGTGGGTAATGCACGGCGTTATTTCCACTCTATCCGCGTGGATGTTGCCGATGCTGGTCGGTTCGGTGCTGGTCTGTGGTTACATCCGCAAAGTTCCGATTTACAACTCCTTTGTGGAAGGCGCAAAGGGCGGCTTTGGCACGTCCATCCGGCTGATTCCGCATCTGGTCGCAATGATGGTGGCCATCCAGGTCTTCCGCGCGTCCGGTGCCATGGAATATCTGATACAATTCCTGCAGCCGGTGCTCGCGTTCCTGCACATACCGCCAGAAGTGGCGCCGATGGGCCTCCTCCGTCCCATCAGCGGCGTGGGTTCGTTGGCGATCATGACCGATATCTTCAAGCAACACGGCCCCGATTCGTGGATAGGCCAACTCGCCTCCACCATGCAAGCCGCTTCGGACACCACGCTCTACGTCATCACGGTCTACTTCGGAAGTGTCGGGATAAAAAATATTCGCTATGCGCTGAAAGTCGGCTTGCTCGCGGATTTCCTCAGCGTTGTCGCGAGCATCTTGGCGGTATACTGGTTGATGGGGCCGATGCCGAGCCACTGAAAAAATTCAGCTTTCCCCGGAGAATGGGTATAATGGCCCTAGTTGTGACTTCTTCCGGTGGGGAGCGACAGAACATATGGAGAGACTGCAAAAAGTCTTGGCCCAGGCTGGGATTGCGTCCCGGCGCAAAGCGGAAGAGTTGATTGCAGCCGGGCGCGTCACGGTAGACGGACAGGTTATCCGCGAGCTCGGGGCGAAGGCGGATCCCAATCGGCAAGTCATCGCCGTGGACGGTCGGCCGATTCGTCGGGAAAGAACCGTCAATCTCATACTGCACAAGCCGACTTCCTACGTGACTACCGTCAAGGACCCGCAGGGTCGGCGGACCGTATTGGATTTGCTCGACGGCGTCCACGAGCGGGTGTATCCGGTCGGACGCCTGGACTACGACACCAGCGGGTTGTTGTTGCTGAGCAATGACGGCGAACTCACAAACCAGCTCTTGCATCCCAAATACCACGTGCGAAAGGTATACCGCGCCACCGTGATTGGCATGCCGGAACGCCGTACGATAGATCAGATTCGGCGGGGCATCGTGCTGGAGGACGGGCCAACGGCTCCTGCCGAAGTGGAGGTCTTGCGGCTGCATCCGCTGGAGTCCGTGTTGGAGATTTCCATTTCCGAAGGGCGCAACCGGCAGGTGCGAAGAATGTTTGATCACGTCGGCCACCCTGTAAAGCGGCTGAAACGGGTTCGATTCGGCCCATTGGAGCTTGGGGACCTGCGTCCGGGAGAGTGGCGGTGGCTGTCGGAAGAAGAGTGGACAGCGCTCTACGAGGCCGCAGGGTTGACTCCGCCTCCGTATCAGCCACCATCCACCTCGACCGCACGCGGCAAGGCCAGTGCGAGAGGCGGACGCCCGCGGCGGCGTTAGCGACGTGTCACATCTCGGTTCGAAATGACTTTTGCCTACTCTGCGGCGGGCTTGGCCCGCCGTGTTGTTATATCCCATGTTGCTGCAGTGAACCGAGATCGGCATAATGGACTCATGGGATATTGGACGGGGGGAGAAGCATTGGAACAACCGAAGATCCTTGTCGTGGACGATGAGGAGCGGATTCGCCGACTCGTGCGGATGTACTTGGAGCGCAGCGGCTTTGCCGTCGATGAGGCGGCCGACGGAGTGGAAGCGCTCAACAAGGCAACGGCACAGCCGTATTCTTTGATCATCCTGGACCTGATGCTGCCGGGAATGGATGGACGAGATGTCTGTGCGCACATCCGCCAGCAGTACGACACACCGATTATTATGTTGACTGCTGCGGGAGATGAAATGGATCGGATTCACGGTTTTGAACTGGGAGCGGACGACTACGTGGTCAAACCGTTCAGTCCGCGGGAACTGGTGATGCGCGTGAAAGCGCTGCTCAAGCGGTCGGGTGAGTCCGATTATGCCAAAGTGGACATGCAGCCCATCTTGACGTTTCCGGGGCTTGAAATTCACATTGACGCGCGGCGGGTCGTCGTGGAAGGCACAGAGGTCAGCCTCACGCCAAAAGAGTTCGACCTGCTCGTGTACATGGCGCAACGTCCAGACAAGGTGTTTAGCCGCGAGGAGTTGCTGAGGGACGTCTGGAACTATCAGTTTTACGGAGATCAGCGCACGGTCGATACGCACATCAAACGCCTGCGTGAAAAACTCGGACACGCCTCGGAGCACGTCAGCCAGTATATCGTTACTGTGTGGGGCGTCGGCTACAAGTTTGAGGTAGCGCCGTGATACGCAACAGTATTGTCGCAAAGCTGTGGGTGACCATCGTCGGGATGGTCATTCTTGTCTTAGTGCTGCTCTCCGTGTTGTTGCAACAGTTCTTTGACAACTACGTCTATGAACAGCAAGCAAAAGAGCTCTCGCGCTTGTCGCAAAGCGTCCACGTCCTCATACAGCAAAACGACATCGTGCTTGCCCAAAACGTCGCGCGTGAGCTGGCCAACGTCCAGGACGCCCAGATTGTCATCAAGGCCCCATTGACGGCTTATCCGGACATGCGCCAGAAGTACGAGAGTTTTACCAGCTCCGAGAAGGAGCGATTTTTGCGGGGAGAACCTGTTATCAAGCGCGATGAAGCGGGCGGGGTGGACACCGTTTCGGTGTACATGATGGTACCCACCGCCGGCCAAGGACCGGGCATGCAGGTCGTGTCGCAGCAAGTCAGTGTCTTGGACGCTCCCATCTCGAGAATGCGAAACCTCATCCTGTTCGCCAGCGTCCTCGGAGTCGTCATGACCACCGGGCTTGCGTTTGTCGTCTCCAAGAATCTGTCGCGACCGCTGGTTCAGATGAACCGGGCCGCGGAAGAGATGGCAAGGGGCCGCTTCAACAGCAAGATTGAAGTGCTGACGAACGATGAGGTGGGCCGGCTGGGACGCACTTTCAACGCGCTTGCAGAAGAACTGGAACAGACGATTGCCGCCCTATCGATGGAAAAGGAGCAGTTGAGCAGTATCTTGTCCTCCCTGGAAGACGGCGTCGTGGCAACGGATCTGGACGGGTACATTACGCTGGCAAACCCGCCTGCTCTGCTGCGCTTGAAGTCGATTGCCGTCGCGGAAGGCGGGGGGGACGGGGAGAAACGGCTGCCGGAACGACTGCGGCGAATTCTGCAAATCGCCGTTTCGGCCAAGACCAGCGTGATTGAGGAATTAAATGTCGAAGGACGCGCCATTATGGTCACGATGACTCCGTTGTTTGAGTCTGGCGGCAAGACCATTCGCGGGGTTGTCGCCGTGTTTCGCGATGTCACCGAAGAACGGCGGTTGGATAGATTGCGAAAAGACTTTATCGCCAACGTGTCGCACGAGCTGCGGACTCCGCTGAGTATGATGCAAGGTTACGCAGAAGCTCTGTTGGACGAGTTCGGCGATGACCCTGAGCAGCGGCGAGAATTGACCACGATTATCCACGACGAGACGTTGCGCATGAAGCGGCTCGTCAATGATCTGTTGGATTTGGCGCAACTTGAGTCTGGACATTTTCAAATGAACTTTGAACACACTGACATTGTGGCGCTGGTGAAGAAAGTGTCTCGGAAGTTTCAGGCCCTGGCGGCAGACCGGGACGTTCAACTGCTTGGCGACCTTCCGGAGTACCCCGTGTTGGTCTGGGCTGACGAAGATCGGATGGAGCAAGTGTTCACCAACTTGCTCGACAACGCCATCCGCCACACAGGTCCTTCTGGAACCGTTGAACTTTCGGTGTGCGAATCGGGTGCAATGGTGCAAGTGGCAGTATCGGACACAGGATCCGGAATTCCTGCGGAGGACATTCCGTACATCTGGGAGCGATTTTACAAGGCTGACAAGGCGCGGACGCGGGGGAGTTCCGGTACAGGTCTAGGACTTGCCATCACGCGCCATATCGTACTGGAGCATCGGGGCGACATTCAGGTGAAAAGCAAGCTCGGCGAAGGAACCACGTTTACCGTCACCATTCCGAGACAACCGCGTGACTCCAACAAAGCGTGATGCGCGCCTCGCAAGCACAGGAGGAATGCAGCATGGGGTGGGTATACTACCTCAGGTTATTCGACACAAAATTTCAGGCAGGTTGCCTAAAGGCGCGCCTCGAAGATGCGCAGGAACGCACGGACTCGCAGGCGCCGAAGTACGTTGGCATTTTTCAGACGGCAAGCGGCAGGTATGGCATCAAAATCCTCTGGTAACACTGAAACAGGCGCCTCTACAGCGCCTGTTTCAGTTCTTAAGGGGGGGTATCATGACCGACAGTGAGAAGTCTCAAAAGGGTGACAAATCGCCGATGGCAGGGCTACCTAAGCCGCTTCAACACGGAGTGTCCGCCAGGTGGACGACGTTCGAAGCGGTGAGGATTCTGCAAGAACGGCTTCGTGCCAGTGGACGTTCGACGAACGTCATTTTGTTCACGGCCTTCGGCATGATACAGGGAAAACTTGCAGACTTCTCTGAAACATATGAACACAGTATCGCCTCCGACACGGTCGAGCAAGCAGATTTCGTGTCTGCCGTCGTACACCTGAGAACGGACTTGTGGTCCCTGTATGCGAAAAAAGACGATGCCGCGCATATGGTCGATTCTGCCGCGCTGATCAACTTGGAGGATGTAATGGTTAAAGTGGGCGCGAGAAGCATGCGCCTCGACCGGCTAGCCGTGTTCGCAGCCGATGTCATCGCATTTACCTTGGCGTAAGACCGCGTCACGCAGGCGACTCGGGCATCCGGCGCTTTTGAGCAACCAGATCAATCACCATTGTGATAAACTCACTGTCCTCCTTGGGCAGGGTGCTCATTTTATGGGCAGCTTGCAAATACGGCATGGAAGATTCGTTGAGTACGAAGTTCTGCAGGTACAACGGCAACTCTTCTGGAGAAGACTTCATTTTCGGCGGATTCATCGCCACTGAACCGTCGCACAGCGCCTCGATGGGCGTGCCCAATGCGTTCGCGAGACGCAACGCGTATTCAAGTGACGGATGCCGTTTGTCGCGTTCAATCGATGAGATGTGGGGAGTCGAGATCCCAGACCGGAGGGACAACTCTTGCTGGGACCAGCGCCGATGCAGACGAAGTCGACGAACACGACTCCCAAAGGTTTGTTCACGTTCGTAGACATCCATGGGTAGAGCCTCCCTCTATGTGATAGTGTTCTCACACCAATCAATGTAGTATTTTCCATTTGGTTTGTAAAGAGCGTAAATTGAATTACATTAAAATTTTGAATAGGGTTGATTTATGGACACCTACAGGTTAACCAGCGACAATCTTCTGCGATACTTGGACACGCTTCGCACCCGGGTTCAGCAATCACGCTTTCCCGTCGCCGTAACGGGCGCTGGAATCAGTGTAGCGAGCGGTGTGCCGCTCGTCGGTGACACGATTGACGGCGTTCCGCTTCGCCAGTTTTTCACGCCGGACATGTTGCGGAGCGACCCGGCAAAATACTTCGACGTGTACCGCACTCTGTTGCAACGTTGGCGCCAGGCCAGGCCGAACAAGGGACACTACGCGCTCGCTCAGGCAGGCACCTGGGTGATTACCCAAAACATCGATGGATTGCACCGGGACGCGGGCTCGAGGCACGTGATTGAACTGCACGGCAATCTGCGGGAGTTGTTGTGCCGCGGGTGCGCCGCCATTTATCCGAGTCAACTGGCGTGGCGGGAAACGATTCCGCGCTGTGCTCGGTGCGGTCTGTCGCTCGAGCCCGGCATCGTACTCGAAGGACAACGGGTTCGGCACTTCAGCCGCGCCGTCGATTGGGTGGGAAGAGCTGACTTGCTCATGGTCATCGGGACGCGCCTGGAGATGAATCCAGTTCGCAGGCTTCCGGAAATTGCGCGAGCGAGCGGCGCGGATGTCGTGTGGATCAATGCGGATGCCGAACGGATCCTGCCCCAGTTGCTGGCCAGGAGAACCGTATAAAAAAGAGCCCGCGAAAAACGCGGGCCCATGGTAAAAAAGCCGATTACCAGCGCGACTTGCGGTCAGAAGTAACAAAGCCTATCGCTACGAAGGCGCCGGCCATGGCCATGAAAATAGCGGCCAAAGTCGGTGCGTTTGCCGAAAAGAACAACGCCATCACGGCAAAAATGGTGCACATAACTGCGATGCCAGTGTAATACTTGAACACCGCTCACTACCTCCTCAGCGCACGCCTCCATTAGGCTTATGATATCACCCGCCCTGTGCCCGCGCAACGGACGGAATGCTGCAGGTCCACGGACCCGAGAAGAACACCCGCCCTTCATTACGCACGTACTTTGCCGACCAGTGGCCAGCGCCGTGCCGCTTACACTGGTAATCTCGCGGAGTTTTCAGTATGATGGGGGACAAACGAGATCTAGGAAGGCGTGTGCTCACTTGCTGCGACACACTTTTATTAGTGATCACAGCCGGAAGGCGAAACTTGCTCGTCTCTTGTACGACCATCTCCGGCAAAAAGTACCCAGAGACCAGTGGATACCAAGAGCGACGTGGGAGTCCGTTCACGGCGAGATGGGCATACCGGTTCCCGATACCGAAAAGAACAGAGTGCTGAATTTGCGGTTAGTGGACGAACATCTCAGTCCTTATGTGAAGACGGATCTGAACCTGTTTCAGCTGCACATGATGGACGAATCGGTAAACATGGTGGTATACCGCGCGCAAAACGGGTGGTTGCTGACGTTCGAAGGGGTCGCCGACGGTCCCAAACCGTTCGGTCAACACGGGTTTGACACCCGGTGACACCGCCTCACGTTCGCATTTGCCGGGAGAGCCTGGTGGCCCAGTCGATGCGGCGCAGCGATTGTTCGAGCAAGGCAATCAAATAGATAAACAGCAAAATATCGCCAATCCAACTGTTGGACAAGGCAAACGTGTCGTATACGCCGTGGACAAGCGCTGGGACGATATAGGCCCATGCGCGGCTTTTGTTTGCCCACAGCGACTGCGCAAAGAACGTACCCATGATGATACCGAACATCAAATGAGCAGGCACGGCGGTAACGGATCGCAAAATGGCAGTCGAGAAGCCGGCGCTGGTGACATAGAGGAGATTTTCTACAGTGGCAAACCCGAGTGCGGTCGCGCCGGAATAGATGATTGCGTCAATCGGGGTCTTCATCCAACCTTTTTGGAGAGCTGCGCGTTCCACAATGGCGGCTTTGAGAAATTCCTCCACCATGCCCGCCACAAAAAAGGTTGTGACAATCAGGGTTGACCACTTTCCGAACGCGATGGCTCCGTCAAATCCAGTCTTCAGGAGTTGTCGTTCAATCAAGCCGGCAGGGAGCACAATCCCGGCACCGAGGAGATATAGGCGATACACAACTCGTTTTGGCTCGGGATGCAGCTGGTCTCGCGTATAAAGCCAGGCCAGGAGCACAAACCCAGGCAATACTGCGAGACCAATGTACAGCACGGAAAACACCTCCTCAGAATGCTTGTCGTCTTTGCCGTTGTGTGATTGAGGCTTACCTTACTATTCCGTGAATCAATTACTCTCATACCGGGGCTGCGGTGAGAACGGGGAGTGACCATGGATGGAATTGCGAATGTCGGGGTTCCTGCGCGAGTTGAAACACAAACCAGGCGACGTCGTGCAATATGAGTTCGCCACGAAGGAACAGGCCCAGTCGATGCGGGAGTGGCTGGGACATGTTATCACGCTGCGGGCAACAGGCCGCAAGTCCTGCATTCACTGTGGGAGAATGGTGAAGAAGTTATACCAAAACGGATACTGTTTTCCGTGCGTGACCACCTTGGCCGAATGCGACTTGTGCATCGTGAAGCCTCACGAATGCCACTTTCATCAGGGGACGTGTCGTGATGAAGCGTTTGCCAAGAGCCACTGCATGATCCCGCACTATGTGTATTTGGCTTTTTCAAGCGGGGTGAAGGTTGGGCTGACGCGGAAGGGGAGACAGTTTACCCGCTGGGTTGACCAAGGCGCGTCCAAAGCCATCCTGGTTGCCGAGTTGCCGACACGAAAAGCGGCTGGCGAACTGGAAGTGGAAATCGCCAAAGACCTACCAGACAAGACGGATTGGCGGAAAATGTTGCGCCACACCGGCGCCGACGATGGTGTGGATCTCGCGTCCGTCAAAGAGCAGGTGGTCCGCCGCCTACCACCCGAATTTCAGCCGTACGTACTGACGGACGAAAATACGGTATACCAGTTCGCATACCCGGTAACGCCCGGAGTGGAGGTCAATGTGGCGGCATTGTCTCTCGACAAATGCTCCGAGTTGTCAGGCGTTCTGCTTGGGATAAAGGGGCAGTACCTGATGCTGGATTCCGGAGTGTTCAACGTCAAGAAACACGCTGGGTACGAAGTTCAACTCTCCGTTTCGTGATACTTTATGGTGCGTTCAATTTCCATACGCACCCGTTGCAGCAAATTCGGCACGGAATCGGCAGACAAGATCTCGCCGTTGAGGAAAACGTACGGCTTTTCAGCGCACAGTTCACATTGACTCATGCACATGTTCTCCAGGACGGAAACCCCGGGATAGTCTCGTTCCAAGGCATACAACTCGTCACTGCACGCCGGGTTTGCGTCGCAAACCTCGATGATGATGAGTCCGACAGACATCTCTCTCACCTCGGACCTAGTGTAGCAAACTTCGCGCGCCGACACACCGGAGCGCGGATGACGGCATTGGGATGTGGACAAACTACACTCTGTAAGGGGGGAGAGTGGATGTCGTGGATTTATGAAGCCCGCTTGTACGACTCAAAATCTGTGGCATCGTACGTCGCAATGTGTGTCCGGGACGACTACTTACTGCGTGGATTTCACAATATACACGTCCAGGTGTTTCGAACCAGAAAAGGCAACTACGGCATTCGATACTCTGGTCAGTCGCGGTCATGCTGATTGCGATATGCCCCGTGTGCAATGGATTGGAGCAAATCATGTTGCCCTGTCCGCAATGTGGAGCGGAGGCAACGGTGTCCAGTCGGCTCGAGGACCTGTATGGACCGTACAGTCCCTATAGTGGAGTGGACGAAGGGGACTTCGGACAAAAGCAGCGGTCAGAACACGGTTGTATTCATTTGCTTGAGTGCTCGAACTGCGGTCACCCCTCTTACGTCGTTGTTCAACTTGCGCTATGATAAGTGAGGCGAACAACTGTATCAGAGGGGATGGAGTGCTTTGGCGTCTTCGATGAACTTGAAGTGGTGCAAGAAGAATTTGGAGAAGTACTCCCAGGCGGTGTATGACCTCCTTCGCGAAGAATACCCCGATATTGAAATGGAAGTCGCGGACTGCGTCGACTGTTGCAATTTGTGCACGGACGTACCCTTTGCGCTTCGCAATAACGCAGTAGTGTCTGCGCGGGATCCGCGAGGACTTTACGTTAAGCTGAAACAGGGCATGTCGTTTCTCAGCAAACCCGCCTTGCCCGGAACGTACGCGGCCGCAACGGCAGCTGCCGCAGCGGAACAACCGCCGACAACCGACCAGGAATCAAAGGAACAAACGGACCGATAACGGCCCGTTTTTTTTATACCTATGGGCCATCGTGGATTAGCACCCGCAAACCTCACTGTTCCGAAGGCGGGGGAATAAGATCTATGGCAACACTTCTAGTCCTCAATGCCTGCGAGGTGACAGCGAATGGCTCAACACGTAAAGCGAAAGGTGAAGCGAGGAACTCGGGGTACGAGGATCATGTTGCCGGACTTTGTGAGCATCGTGGAAAAGTACAAGAGCGCAGTCGTGGGAATAGAGGTTGTGCACGAATCTGCGCCTCAGCGGCCGTTTTCGTTCGGGTTTCCGTGGGGCAGAGATGAAGTGTCGCACCCAACTGTAAACATTGGTACGGGTTTTATCTTTGATTCAAAGGGATACATTTTGACGAATGAACATGTTATCCACGGCGCATCTCGAATCATGGTTCGCGCGTATGGACGAAAGAACCCGGTGCGGGCAACTGTGGTTGGTGCCGACTACAAACACGACATCGCGATTCTGAAAGCTCCAATTCCGACTCCCGGTACCATTTTGAAGGTTGCCCGCTCCAATGCTGCCCACGTTGGCGAATGGGTGTTGGCGATTGGGTCGCCACTCGGGCTCGATCACTCCGTCACCGTCGGAATCATCAGCGCCGTGCAGAGACCATTGCAGATTGGGGACAGGGAATACCCCAACCTGCTTCAGACGGACGCGGCAATCAATCGCGGCAACAGCGGTGGACCGCTCATCAATTTACGGGGCGAAGTCATCGGAATGAACACGGCAGTGAGTCAAAGTTCACAAGGCATTGGCTTCGCGATTGCGGCCGATGTGCTCAAAGACACAATTCAACGTCTTCTCAAGTAACCTTTTATTCATTTCTCTTGCAGGTCTGTCGGGTCCAACGGGATTAAATGCGGAAAATTTCGCATATATATGCCCAACGACGTACTTGGAAAGGAGGGCGTGCCTGTTTGATCCGACGACTTATGGCACTGACGTCCTCGGTGTTGTTTGCAGCTGGAACCACTCCGTTACCGGCGGGAACCAATGCCTCCCAAGCGACACCGACTCCAAAGCCGGGCGGCCAAAAGCCTAGACCATCTGCCAACAGTTCCGGCCCGCAATCCGGATACGACATCGACGCGCTGTCTGTCACACGTCTGTTGCGGCGCCAGCACCGCCTCAATGAAGTCCACTATGCGGTTGCGGATAATACAGTCGTGCCTATATTGCAGGATCAATTGATCTACAAAATGCTTGCGCAAAAGCGGCGGTTGTGGCTGGAGCGCCATGCCCACAAGACCGGGCCCACAAAGCGAGCCACGATGCCCCAAAAGCCTCGCCCACTGGCGTCGCGCAGCAGTGGAGTGATTGTACGGAGCACGAGTTCCAGCTTTGGCGTGCATGTCGCGAAAGTTGCGCTCAGCCTCGTCGGGAGTCCCTACCGGTGGGGAGGGACGAGCGAAGCCGGATTCGACTGCTCAGGATTTACCCAATACGTATTTCGGGAACTAGGAACCGTTTTACCGAGGACCTCGTATGATCAATTCCGAACGGGAACTGCCGTATCCCGTTCAAGTCTTCTCCCTGGTGATCTCGTATTCTTTTCAACAGATGCGGCCGGAGCGTCGCACGTCGCCGTCTACATTGGCAATGGCTTGATTGTTCACGCACTGAATCACAGAACGGGTGTGATTGTCAGCCGTCTTTCCGACGGCTATTACGCTGCCCGATACATTGGTGCCCGGCGCTATGGCAATTGACTTGTTGCGCTTCGCGTGTCACTCTTACAATGAGTTCAATACACCGAGGTGACACGCTATGGCGTATGAAAGAGACGGAATTGTGCAGTATTCGGTTAAGGAAGTCCAGGACATCCTTCGGACGAAGGCGGCAAACGTCATTGACGTTCGAACGCAAGAGGAGTATGCGGAGGGTCACATTCCATCGGTTCCACTGCGTCCGATGCAGGAGGTTTTCGAGTGGATGCGGGAACTGAACCCGGAAGAGTCCTACGTGTTTGTGTGTCGGAGCGGCAATCGGTCGCAACAAGTGGCGTTGTTCTTGAAGCAAAACGGATTTGATCGGGTTGCGAACATGGAAGGCGGCATGTTGCTGTGGGATGGGGACATTGAACAATCCTGAGCAACATTTACGGAGTATCCTCTATAAATAGGCAGCTAGGAAAAACAGATATTTCCGCTTGGTTTCCAAAAGGAACTGCAGGATATCGGGGATGGAGGAAGCGTGTGTCCATCCCCGGTTTTTTAACTCCGGGCTGACATCCTCGAGGCGAAAATGAGCTCCCTTGAACTCTATTCCAGATTCAAGCGATTCCCAATTGTGCTTGGAAACTGCCGCGCGGAAGCGATTGTGTGACGATTTTGGGCAGTAAACCGTAAAGGTTCCGTTCTCCAGTAGAATCACTACGCCCGCCGGCGTGAAGACGATATCGTCTGCCTCTTCGACATTGAGAATGTAAACCCTGCGAATTGTTACGTCCACCCTGCCCGTCTCTCCTTCTCACGTCACTGTATCGAGATTTCGACTCGATTGCAAGCCTCCGCAGTTGTCTGCGCCGTCAGTGGTCGTTCACACATACCATGTGTCGATCCGGTAGGGGGGGATGCAGGGCATGGAGTATCAAGATGCATTGGCAGTACTCGGAGTCGGAAGTGCGCATCCGGGAGGGTGGGCCAGCTCCCTGCGTTGGATGGACGAGATACCATGGCACCCCTCGATGTCGATTCTCGACGTCGGGTGTGGTACCGGACGGACACTGTTGCAGGTACAGCGCACGACGGGGTGTCGGGTATGCGGCGTGGATGTTCGCCCAAAGATGATTGAAAAGGCCATTCAACGGGCCGCTGCCGCGCATGTCGATGCGACATTTCGCGTCGCGGACGCGGAGCAATTGCCGTTTCCGGACGGCGAGTTCGATGTGGTCTTTACAGAATCCGTCAACGTGTTCGTTCGGATTCGCCGCGCGCTGTCCGAATATTACCGCGTCCTCAAGCCTGGCGGCTGGTACGTGGACGTCGAAATGCTGGCGCTTGGACCCGTGGATGAGGCATGGAAGCAGTCCGTCAGGCAGGTCTATGGCGCGAAAACGGTTCCCGATCTCCGGGGATGGAAACACCTTTACCAGGAGGCTGGCTTTACGAACATCCGCACTCTGACTACGCGCCAGGTGCTCCCTGGTGAGATGCTGGCGATTGAACAGCAGTACCCGGATGACCAAAATCTCTCGGACGCGATGGCATTTTCGAATCCGCAACTGCTGAAAATTATGCAAGCCAACTCAGAGTGGTTTGATCTTTACCACAAGTCACTGGGATATGGGATCTTTGTGATGCGGAAACCGGGCCCGGAAGCATAATTCGGGCTGGAACCGGGGACGTTAGGCACAGCACCCTACACCTTTTGCAAGGGGGTTATTTTGTGAGCGACGAGCAACGTTTGCGCTTCGAATCGATGCGGAAACTTGTCGATGAGGCCTCTAAGGCACTCGAATCCATGCGCGCCATCACGTCGAATGAGCTGACTTCCGTCGATAACGACTCCTCGCTGCAGGCCGAGCAATTGCAGCGAATTCAACACTACGCGGGAACCGCGGTCAATGCGTTGACGCAGGCGTCCGAAGTTGCTCGCCACGCGAGGTCTTACCAAGCGCAGGCCCATCAAAGAAACACAGGAAATCGTCCTCGTTAAGGTTCGGCCTCGCGCTGCGGGGCCTCCTTCACCGGTGCATCACGGAACGACCACGACGGGACAAAAGTTCACGTAGTCTGCACTCACCAACTGGTACTTGACCCCGTTCTTGACGCCCTCAAAGGCGAACCGATGGGCTGCGCCATGCAGGTGACCATACACACAAACTTTCACCGCATACTCTTCGAGCAACTTGGTGAACCCGGTGTCCTCGCCATCCTGGCCGCAGGGTGGGTAATGCAGCATGGCAATAATCGGTTTGTCAGAACTAGCCGCGCGCTCCAGCGACATTTTTAGCCTGCCGATTTCGCGCAGGTAAATCGTCTCATCGTCCGCGGTGAATTTCGGATGTCCCGGCAGTATCCACCCTCGTGTTCCACAGATTGCGTAGTCCTGGAACACAAAAGCATCGTTTTGGATGGCGATGCAGTTTGGGGGCAAAGCGGATCGAACCTTTGAAATGCCGTTCCACCAGTAGTCGTGATTGCCTCGGATCAGAACTTTCGTCCCGTTCAGGCGGCCAATGAATTCCAGGTCCAGTGTGGCTTCTTGCAGCGTCATGGCCCATGAAATATCTCCGGGTACTAGCACCGCGTCTGTCTCCGCTACCATCTGATTCCATGATGATTCTATCTTTTCGGGGTGGTCTTGCCATTCCTGTCCGAACACCCCCATCGGTTTGTCAACCGAATGGGCCAGGTGCAGGTCCCCGAGCGCGTAGATTGCCATAAGTGAACTCCTTTCTCATCACAGCATAGCACCGTGTGCCACCCCATGCCAGTTTTCTGAACATCAAACACGTGTACGGACCATCATTGCCAGCAGCCTTGCTCCAGTGGACAATGGTTGCCGAGGCGATGGGACGTGTGGACGGATGTACAACGAGGCATCATTGAGAGCAAAGTCAGCAACCAAGTTGTCTTTGCCGGGCCTGGCAGCGGGAAAACCGCTGTCCTCACGCAGCACATTGCGTCCGTCATTCGCAACAAGATGGTGGCGCCTGCCGAAATTCTAGCCTTGACCTTTACCCGCCAAGCCGCACATGAGATGCGTGAACGCCTGATTCGCGAGTCTGGTTTGAGCCGCAACCAAGTAGAATCCGTCCAAATTGGCACTTTTCACGCCCAGGTTTTTCGCTGGCTGCTCCGCGTCATTCCAGATGTACCTGTACTGCTGAGGGAAACCGAACAGCGAAAGCTGATTGCGGCAGCGATTGAGCGCGCCGGATACGGCGGAGCCGTCGATGTCAAACAGGTCTTGGCGGAACTTGGACGGATTCGCGCCAAGTGGCCCGCTGGGCGGTTGTCGCCGACTCTGCGGCGGATCTGGACCTGTTACGAGTCCCTGAAGAGGAAGCATCACCGATGGGATTTTGACGACATCCTCGTGCACTTCGCCGCACGAATCTCAGAGTCCGCCAAACTCCAATTGCCGCGGTACCGATATATCCTGGTGGACGAGTTTCAAGACACGAATCAAATACAGTGGTACATCCTGGAGCGTGTATTTCGGCAGTTGGAGTGCAAGTTGTTTGTCGTCGGGGATGACGACCAATCCATCTATGGGTTTCGCGGCACGAGTCCCAAGTGGCTGGTCGAGTTCCCGAAGTTGATCACGGACGTCGTTGTGCACTTTCTCGTGACAAACTTCCGTTCCGATATCGCAATTGTCAAACATTCAACGCGCTTGATTGGGCACAATCGCTTGCGCGTGAGCAAACCGATTGAACCACATTCCGCGCGTAAAGGGCTGTGTATCGTTAACGCACATCCAAGTGACGCCCACCAATTTGCAGCAGTACGCGAGCAAATGGCAGCTGGGATTGCAGAGAGGGCGACCATCGGAGTTTTGGCGAGAACCAGATTGGAACTGGTTCAGGCGTACGCGGCATGGGGGGCACACTTGCTGCCACGCGGACAAGTCGAACTTCGCACGTTTCACGAATCAAAAGGCCGAGAATGGGACGAAGTTCACATTCTAAACGCTGTTCAACCGAACCCGTACACACCAAACGAAGCGATCCACACAGATGGGCTCGAAGAAGAAAGGCGCTTGTTTTACGTGGCCATGACGCGAGCTCGGAAACGCCTCTACCTGCACTGTCCACAGACCGTAGCGGGGGAGGCGGTGCGCCCCAGCCAATTTCTCGCGGAAAGTGAACTCTTGTGACGTTGTGTTGTGGTGCAATGGCTGTATCCGGGTTCTCCCAGTTGACCGCGCAATCATCCCGTGCTATATTAGTCGATGTCGCCGCGAGGCGGCGCGAAATCGAATCGCTCATC
>CAZYAH010000003.1:0-29933 GCA_964645595.1 uncultured Alicyclobacillaceae bacterium
CCGAGCACAACGTTGACCACACCGTTCGGAAAACCGACTTCAGAGATCAGTGTCGCCAAACGGAGTGCGGATAGCGGCGTCAATTCGGACGGCTTCAGAATGCACGTGTTCCCTGCTGCCAACGCCGGGGCAAGTTTCCAGGCTGCCATAAGCAGCGGATAGTTCCACGGGATAATCTGCGCGCATACACCCACTGGCTCCCGTACGATAAACGTTTGCGAAGGCGCAGGCACATCCACCGTTTCCCCGTGTGGTTTGGTGGCAAGGCCCGCATAGTAGCGGAAACAGTTCGCTGCGTCCGCAACGTCCGCTTCTGCTTCGCGCAGAGGCTTTCCGTTGTCGAGCGTGTCGAGCTGCGCTAATTCCTTCGCATTGGCATCGATGGCGTCCGCAAGGCGAAACAGTAGTGCGGCCCGTTCGAGCGCTGTGGTGTCGCCCCAGCCGTCTTCATCAAAGGCGCGGCGGGCTGCCCGAATCGCACGATTCACCTCTGGCTGACCGCCTTCCGCAACGCGCGCGATCAGTTCTCCCGTTCCGGGGTTGAACACTTCGCGGGTTTCCCCAGACTCGCTCAAAACCCATTCCCCGTCAATGAACATCTTTAACACACCGTTTTCCGTCGGAATGTTGCGCAGCAATTCATGAGCCAAGGTGATCAACGGATTTTCCCCCTTTGAGATTGATTTGCGACGAGCCATCACAGACAACCAACTAATACGCAGATGTCGCTCCCGCCAGCTCGTTCTTCGTCTCGCGAACGGCTTCTGCGAGTCGAGCCAATCCTCGTTCGAGCTCTTCCTCCGTGATGACAAGTGGCGCTAACAGGCGGATGACGTTGTTGTAGACGCCGGCCTTGATAGTGAGCAACCCCTTCTCCAGACACTTTCTACTAATAATCGATGCAGCTTCTGCATGCGGTTCTTTGGTTTTGGGATCCTTCACGAGCTCCATGGCGACCATCGCCCCTTGCCCGCGAACGTCGCCGATACTCGACCATTCCGACTGCAGTTCTTTCAGGGTTTTCATGATCCGGTCACCGATGGACGCGGCGCGTTCCGGCAGATTGTCCCTGTGCATGATTTCAATCACCTTGAGCGCTGCCACTGCCGCGAGCGGATTGCCGCCGTATGTTCCACCGAGTCCGCCGACTTCCGTACTGTCCATAATCTCGGCACGTCCCACGACCGCTGAAATGGGCAGGCCGGCCCCCATCGATTTGGCCATGATGATAAGGTCGGGATTTAGCCCGTCGTAGTGTTCCGTGGAGAACATCTTGCCAGTGCGGCCGAATCCGGTTTGGACCTCGTCGATGATGAACAGGATCCCGTGGCGCTTGCAAATTTCGCGCAGTCTAGGCAGATATTCGCTCGGCGGCACGATGAAACCGCCTTCCCCTTGCACGGGCTCAACAATGACCGCAGCGACGTCGTTCGCGTCGACCACCGTGTCAAATGCACGCAGCACAGCTTCCACGCATTCATACGCGCATGCGCCCCGTGTCTGTCCAAACGGACAGCGGTAACAGTTTGCAAATGGCAAGCGATATATCTCCGGCGCAAACGGTCCGAACCCGGCCTTGTACGGATGCACCTTGCTCGTCAGTCCGAGCGCATACTGGGTACGCCCGTGAAAGGCGGAGTCAAACGCAATGACAGCGGATCGCCCAGTGTACGCCTTGGCTACCTTAATCGCATTTTCCACGGCTTCTGCACCGCTGTTGGCCAGAAAGGCTTTCACTTCCCCCTCAATCGGCACGAGGTTGCACAGCGCCTCAGCCAAGTCGAGGTAGGGCCTGTTCATCGCCACGTGAAAGCACGTGTGAAAGAATTTGTCAGCCTGTTGCTTCACCGCATCGACAATTTCCGGATGAGAGCTGCCGACATTGAGACAGCCGATGCCGCCTGCGAAGTCAATGTACTCGTTCCCATCCTCGTCCCACATCCGAGCTCCTTGCGCCCGCACAATGACCACAGGATTTTGCACGGACACACCTTTCGCGATGAACCGGTTTCGTCGGTCCACCGCGGTCATCTGCTCGGAAGACTTTACAGTGAACAAGCTTCTCCCCCCATTTCGGTGAATCTTGCCCGCCGTCTGCCTAGTGCTCGTTGCGCAAACCTCTCCGATTTGCAGACAAACGCCCGAGCACTTTACTCATCTAGCAAGATCCATGCCAATGTACTGAAAACACAGAATTGTTGATTTTTTCATTTCGCGCTGATATGTTGGTAGTGAATTTAATTCAATATTGAATTGCACTCGTGAATCATTGATGTATCGGTGCATCTTATGGAGCTCGCCACACGGAGGAATGACCATGCACGTCCCCGTTCAGCTTCTCGATGTGATGAAAACTCCAATCCTGCTCTTCAACATGGATGGCAGCTTCATATACGCCAATCGTGCCGCACAAACCATTCTTCCGAACCGACCTGAAGGTTGGAAGTGGCCCGCCATTGCCGACACGCTCCCGAAGGATTACATGTACCAGCTACACGAATGCGCTGTCGCTGGGTGGACTGGAATCGTAATCGAGTGCACACCGCTCGAACAATCTGCCCTGCAAAACGAAATCTATCGACTTCAACAACGGAATAAAGAACTCGAAAAGATTGTGGATGCGTCTTCCGACGAACTGTTCGTCACCGATGGCGAAGGTCGCATTCTCTTGGTTTCAGGGGATGTGGAAGATTTGTATAACATTCGGAAGGAAGACCTGATAGGAAAATCGGTGTTTGATCTTGAGAAAGAGCGCGTCTTTTATCCTTCCGTCATCTCCCTGGTGCTGCGTGACAAACAACGGCACACCATTCTGCAATCTACGCGTCACGGACGACAACTAGCGGTCACGGGCAACCCTGTCTTCGACGAAGAGGGCCGCATCACCCGTGTTATCTCGGCTGCCATCGACATGCGCGCCTTGCCGTGGGCTTACACAGGCTCGGACAACCGGAGCAGCGTTGACGTAAAGACAGACAATGCCGCCAAGAAACCGCCCGCATCGGAGACGACGGCGTTCGTTGCCTCCAGCGCCCCCATGCAGTCACTGATGGCGTATTGTCGAAAGGTCGCCTCCACCGATGCGACGGTCCTGTTGCTCGGGGAAACCGGGGTCGGCAAGAATCGGTTGGCCAGATATATCCACGAACAGAGTCGCAGATCCAAGGGGCCATTTGTCGAGGTAAACTGCGCTGCACTTCCAGAGTCTCTCATTGAAAGCGAATTGTTTGGGTATGAGCGCGGGGCATTCACCGGATCGAACCGTGAAGGCAAAATTGGCAAAGTGGAGGTGGCAAACGGGGGTACGCTGTTTCTGAATGAAATTGGCGAGTTGCCGCTTCACTTGCAGGCGAAGTTGCTGGATTTTGTGCAAGATCACCAATTCTCCAGGATTGGCGGCTTGCGCACCATCTCGGTGGATGTCCGCATCATCGCAGCAACCAACCGCAATCTGGAGGAGATGGTACGGAACAAGTTGTTCCGCAAGGATTTGTACTACCGCCTGAACGTGGTGCCCATCCACATCCCTGCGTTGCGGGATCGAATGGAGGACATGGAAGCCCTCTGCGGCGTGTTACTCTCTCAGGTCGCGAGGCGCCACGGTCTCCCTGTGAAGCACCTGCATCCGGCCACTGTTGCCATACTGCAGCAATACGACTGGCCAGGCAACGTGCGCGAGTTGGAAAATCTCTTGGAACGACTGTGTATCAGCGTCGATGAAGGCCTCCTCCTGCCTGGACACTTACCTGAATACATTCGCTGTCCCCGTCGAGTGCCCGATGGTACACCAACGCCTGCTGTGACAACACCACAGGACACCCCAACCAAGGCAGGCCACGGGGATTACAGCTTACGCGATGCGCTCGAACAGTACGAGGCGAAGTTGCTGGCAGACGCGCTGGAGAGGTACAAGTCCACGTATGCCATTGCCCGCGCGCTTGGCATCAGTCAACCCACGGTCGTACGGAAGCTGAAGCGCTATGGACTCTCAGCCAATTGACCCGTGATTCGCTGGCGATTTCAAGTTCCTCTCTCAGATTCGGTCTGCCGTCCCTCGTGCTTGGTGTCCAGACTTTACATGTCGGCGTCTTTCTTTGCTCCAACGAATCCCGCGCGGACGGCGCTCAACCACGCACCAATGACGCCGCCAGTCATGCCGCCCATTCCGCCTGCCATGATGACGTTTACAATGACCATCGAGTTCATCATGGTAGAACTCATCGACATCATCATGCCAGAGTTCATAGAGTTCATTGAGCTCATCATCGTCGAAGGCATGCAGAACATCGTGGCGGGCATGTGAGACATGCACAACGCATATCCAGCTGCCGCCACCCCGGCACCCACAATAGATCCTACGGATCCCCCGACCATAGCCCCCATCAACGACCACATGGCTCCGTGTTGCTTGTGGAATTTGAGCACCTCAGGAGGGCAAGGTGTCTCCGGCGACAGTTTTTTTACATGTTTCGATCCGATGCCAAATCCAAAATAACTGCCCAACAGTGAAGCAATGCCGGCGAGCAGAAGGGCGATCAGCCCCGATGTGCCGAACACGCAATCAAGGATACCGCCGAACAGAGCTCCGAAGGCGCTGCCCCAAGCGCAACCCCATCCCGTTGTCCGATAAAGTCGATCCATGATATTGTCCACCTTTTCGTGTAATATGAGTCCTACGGCAGTGTCTCGGACTGAGTCCTACGATTCACCATTGTCTTCATATACGCTCAAGTTCGGCAAGAACCGGTCAGGTATTAAGAAACACCCGCTTTGGTATATAACCTTTTTATAATACCATTATACACTAGTTACATAAATAAATATTTTAGCGAACTTCTTGGGAAATTATCGAATAGCTCCATTGGATTCAAGGAGATGACGAACTGTGTCACGAATCGACGAAGCACGTCAAATGTTTGCCCGTATTGAACAAGCCTGGGCGGAAGGGGAACAAACAGTTCTCTTGACAATTACCCAGGTAGAAGGTTCCGCATATCGCCTTCCCGGCGCCAAGATGATGATGACGGAAAAAGCGAAAATGCTGGGCACCCTCAGCGGCGGTTGCCTCGAATCCGACCTTTACGGATGGGCGGAAAAAGTCATCGCCGAAGGTCAACCCCGCGTTGTCTATTACGATCTCAGTGAAAACGAGATGTGGTCCCTCGGCATTGGCTGCAAAGGCAAGATGGAAGTCGCCATCTTCCCCATCCGCGACGAAGACCCATTCTGGAAGTCTGTGCGCGAAGCCATCGCGGAGGATAAGGCCATCTCGCTGGCTATCGAACTGCCGACCGGCGCTCGCGTCGTGTTTGACGGGGAAACTCCGATTGCCGGTGACATTGACCAGCTGCCGAAATCCGTCGTACAGCAGTTGACCAGCCGCATCTGGAGCCGGACGAGGGCAGAGGTCGCCACAGTCGACGGTCGCCGCTTTTACATTGACACGATGCGTCCGAACGAACGGCTGATTGTCTGCGGTGCAGGCCACGACGCCGTCCCGGTGGCAGCGCTCGCGGCGAAGTGCGGTTTCCGCGTCACTGTCCTTGACCCGCGCAAGGAGTTCAACGGTGAAAAGCGCTTTCCTACGGCTGAACACCTGGTGGTCGAACCGGATCAAGCAGATCCTGCAGAACTTAAGGACAGCTGGTGGCTCATCATGAACCACCTGCAAGTGCGCGACGAAGCTTCATTGCGTCTGGCGCTGCAAGCAGAGCCCAAATTCATCGGCGTACTCGGTCCCCTGTCGCGGACGCGCGAAATGCTGGACAATATCGGCGCGAACATGGAAAGCGGCCCGATTCACGCACCGATTGGTCTGGATGTCGGCGCAGAAACCATCGACGAAGTGGCGGTTTCGATTGTCGCCGAACTGCTCGCAGCGAGAGCCGGACGAACGGGCGGACCACTTCACGGGCGGCAAAAAATTCACAGTTGAAAATCAGGGTGCTGCTAGCGCAGCACCCTTCCTTTTACAGCTTTCTTCCACGTTGTCACATCGTGAACGTCGATGAACTCATCGATGTATGGCAACGCCATCGACATCCCCTGCGATGTTGGTTCATACCCCGGTTCGCCGAGAAGCGGGTTGAACCAAATCACTCGACCCACGCGGGCAGCCAAATCCCGCATGGAAGTATGCATTTGCTCGGGATGACCAGCGTCAAAACCATCCGACATGATGATTACGTTCGTATGCCGATTGAGGAGGCTCGGATACCGCTGTAACAGCTGCTCCAACGAGCTGCCAATGCGGGTGCCGCCCTTCAATCCAGGCAACTCCGCGTACGTGATACCCGTAACTCCCTTTCGCGCGATGAGAGACGTTACGCGCAACAGGCGCGTGGAAAACAGGAAAATTTGCGTGCGCGCACGAGCTCGCGTGAATGACCAGGCGAGCGACGTAATAAAGGGCGCGTACGGCTTCATGGATCCCGAAATATCGATAGCCAGAACAATGCGGGGCTTGGCCGGACGGTGCCGGCGCATTTTGAGCACAAACGGCTCTCCGGCCCGGCGCATCGCGAAACGCATGGTTTGGCGGAGGTCGATTCTCTCTCTGCCCCGCGGCCGCCATTTCCGTCCGCGCGGTGCATGCATCTTCCGTACCGCCAAGCGAGTCAGCTGAACGACGTCTTTCAGCACCTGCTCATCAGCCCGCAACGCGTAACGCTCACCGTCGTTGGGATGATACCCAGCGAGAAAACCCTGCGTCGATTGCACCGGAGGTCGTTCGGCTACATCACTGCCGCCGCCACCGCTTCCATCCGCGTAATCATCCGGCTGCAAGCGGCGCTTTTGTTCCAGCTGCGTTCCTCGGCCACAAAAATAGCGCTCGAACAAACTCGGAAAGATGCCCCATTCCGCGGGTGTTCGGCAATAGATGGACCGAAAAGCGCTGCAGACCTCGTCGATTGAGGTTAGATCCAATTCCGTCAATGCAGCTACCGCTGTCAATGTTTCCGGAATACCTGCTTTGAATCCACGCTTTCTCAACCAAGGCGCAAAATCGGTTACCTGCCGCATGATGTCGCCCGTCAAGAGGCCGACATCACCCGCCGTCAGGCGTTCCATAACAGGTCGAGTCCCCTCTCCCGAACGAAGTTCTGGTCTTCCTCCGTCTTCAACAAACATCCGAGGGTCAATCGAACAACTGTTTCGTCCAACTCCTTGGCGCCCAACTCATGCAGCGCCTTAGCGAAATCGATGGACTCCGCCATTCCGGGGGGCTTGAGCAGCGACAACTTGCGCAAGCGCCGCATGCCGCGGGCGATTTGCTTGGCGAGTTCCGGGGCTATCTGCGGAACATGCACCGAGATGATGGCTGCCTCCTGTTCGGGCGACGGGTAATCCACCCAAATGTACAGACAGCGGCGGCGCAGTGCGTCCGACAGGTCGCGCGTACGGTTGGACGTCAACATCACAATGGGCGGTTCCTCGGCGCGGAACGTGCCCAACTCAGGGATGGTAATTTGGAATTCTGAGAGAAATTCCAACAGAAGCGCTTCGAACTCCTCGTCGGCCCTATCCACTTCGTCAATCAACAACACCGGTGCTGGGCGTTCCCGGAGAGCACGCAACAGGGGGCGTTCAATCAGGAACGGCTCACTGTACAGCGCCGTCTGGTTGACGTCACCGTCGGCAAACGCCGTGCGCGCCGTCAACAGTTGCTTCGGGTAATCCCAGTCGTACAACGCCTGACTCGCGTCCAGGCCTTCATAGCACTGCAAGCGCACCAGATTGACATTGCGAACGCTGGCAAGCGCCTTAGCCAATGCTGTTTTACCTACACCTGCAGGGCCCTCTAACAACAGCGGACGGGTTAGCCGCTGTGCCAGGTGCAGTACAGTGGCCAACCCTTCCTCAATTACGTAGTGGGCGCCATGCAATTCTTCCTGCAATCGGCGCACTTGTTCGTTCATCCGAACATCCTCCACTTCCGGTCGTATCAGCTTCGTCCGCTGTTACGCGTTTGCGCCTTCCAAGCTAGCCAACGCGTTCTTCAGGTTGTTGAACACCTTCTCGGTGATCTTGCGCGCTTCGTTGTCAATCAGACGGCCGCCAAGGCTTGCAATCGGACCGCTGATTTGCGCGTCGCAGCGCCATTTCAACAGGGTACCGCCATCCGCGTCGCTCAGTTCCATTTCCGCCTTCATGTCGACCATGCTGCCCATGCCACCGCCGCGAATCGACAGAGTCGCCGTGGAGCCCTCTTGAACAACCGTCAGCTCGCTGGTCATGTCGAACTTACCGCGAATCGGACCTACGCCGACCTTCACGAGCGTGCGGAACTTGTTCTCGCTCTCAACGTTCAGCTCAATCAAATCCGGAATGCAGGTACCCATCTTGTTGGGGTCGGTAACAAAGTTCCAAACCTTTTCACGCGGCTGATCAATCGTAAATTCTCCCTGATATGTGCGCATTATTTTGCCTCCTCTGTTGTTCTTGCCTAAGTTGTTGGTGCCAAGTATGATACCACGCATTCAGCCGCCGCAATCAACAGGGCGGATAACCAGCCCCGTTCCCGCACATGCGAGGGCCCCTACTCGCGTTCAAATCCGCCGGGGCCGATTTGTCAGGAGCGACTTTGCAGATATTTTTCTGGTTCGCGTGCAAACCGATCCCGGCACCCACCACAGCAAAAGCCGTAGACGGTACCGTTCAGTTCAAGCCGATATGGCGTCTTCGCCAAGTCAACGGTCATACCGCACACCGGATCAATCACTTCTTGAGGCACTTCTGGCGATACAGTCACCGGGCTGCAGTGCGACGGCGAGGACCCGGGCTTTGACGTCCACTCTGCGGCCGGTCCGTCCCACAAGATGTTTTCACCTCGGCGACGGCGCTCAACGATTTGCGCCAGCACACTGAGCGCAATTTCTTGCGGCCCGACGGCACCAATATCGAGTCCAGCTGGAGCCGTCACGAAGTCGATAAAGTCGCTGGATGCACCTGCTTCTGCTAATTCTCCGCGCAGTCTAGACCAGCGCTTTGGACTGACGACCAAGCCGAGATAGCGGAGCCGCAGAGAGGCGACTGCCAGTAGTCCATCGACATCGTACAACCCCATGCTTGCCACCACGCCATACGCCGGCACGTTCGAATGGAGGTGAAGCTGGTTGCGCAGCGTAGCGACCGGACCCTCCGCACTGGGGTTTGCCCCCTCCAGCGAGATCCGGCGCGGCGTCAGTGAGAACCGGGGCGCCAGTTCTGCCAATGCCAGCGCGATTGGGGAGTCCCCTACAATCACCAAAAGTGGATCCACGTTTTTCGGTTCCAAGAACAGTTCCACCGTTCCTTCGGATGCGCATGTCATAGGCAGGACCGTGACACCCTCTTCCACATTGGAAGGCGGCTGTGGCGTCACCAGCACGAGCTTGCTTTCGCCCGTACTGAGGCACTTCTTCGCCTGGTCGATGACCAAATCCCGGGTGCAGTGACCGCCGACGAATCCTTTCATCTCACCATTTGCCGTAACAATGGCTTTGTCGCCAACCGTCGCCGAACTCGGGCGAACGCGGCGGACGACAGTCACTACGACATACGGTTCCGCCCGTTCATCTAAGCCCTTAGCAGTTTCCCAGAGATTGTCCATCGATTGGGCCCGGCGGCCACAAGGCCGCCGGGACTTCCCTCCTCCATGCAGGTTGGCAATCCGATTACTCGGTTACGCCGTGCTCCCTCAGGATGTTCCATACCTTCCACGGGAAAATCGGCATGTCGATGTGTTCCACACCCAGCGGGGACAGCGCGTCCACCACGGCGTTGACGAACGCTGCCGGAGAACCGACGTTCGGCGATTCACCGACGCCTTTGGCACCCAGCGGATGGTGCGGCGACGGAGTGACCGTATGATCCGTCTCCCAGTGCGGCGTGTCGAGCGACGAAGGCACCAGGTAGTCCATGAAGTTCGGCGCCAGGTTGTTGCCATCCGCGTCGAACGGAATGTCTTGCATGAACGCGATGGCGAACCCTTCTGTCAGACCGCCGTGAACCTGTCCTTCCACAATCATCGGGTTAATGATGTTACCGCAATCGTCGACGGCCAGGAATCGACGAACCTTGACGGCACCCGTTCCCTTGTCGATGTCGACGACGGCGATGTAAGCCCCGTGCGGGAAGGTGAGGTTGGGCGGATTGTAGTAGTACGTAGCCTCCAGGCCCGGTTCCATACCCTCAGGGATGTTGGTGTAGGCAGCGAAGGCCACATCCTTCATCGAAACGGACTTGCCAGGCAAGCCTTTCGCGGAGAAGTTCAGGCCGTCCCACACCACGTCGTCTTCACTGACTTCCAACAGGTGAGCAGCAATCTTACGCGCCTTCTCACGAACCCTGCGCGCACACAGTGCTGCTGCGCCGCCGGCTGTCGGCGTGGAGCGGCTAGCGTACGTACCCAATCCGTACGGAGCCGTATCGGTGTCGCCCTCTTCGATGATGACGTCATCCGCACTCAGGCCGAGCTCGTCAGCGATGATCTGCGCGAAGGTCGTTTCGTGACCCTGACCTTGGTGACGCACACCGAGGCGTGCGATAACTTTACCGGTCGGATGGAAGCGAATTTCCGCGCTGTCGAACATCTTGATGCCGACGATGTCGAACTGATGCGACGGACCAGCGCCGACAATCTCAGTGAAGGTCGAGATACCAATGCCCATGAATTCGCCGCGCGCACGCTTTTCCGCTTGTTCTTTGCGCAGCTCTTCATATCCGATTTTCTCGAGCGCGAGCTTCAAGGTCTTTTCGTAGTCACCGCTGTCGTACACCCAGCCAGTCGGAGAATGATACGGGAACTGGTCCTTGCGAATGAAGTTCTTGAAGCGCAGCTCGGCCGGATCCATCTTCAACCGCTGAGCCAGAACGTCCATCGTACGTTCGATGAGGTACGACGCTTCGGTCACGCGGAACGAGCAGCGATACGCCACACCGCCCGGAGCCTTGTTCGTATGAACGCCTTCGACTTCGACGAACGCGGCTTTGAAATCATAGGATCCGGTGACGATGCTGAACAACCCAGCCGGGAACTTGGTCGGGTCCGCAGCAGCGTCGAATGCACCGTGGTCAGCAATCGTCTTGACGCGGAGCGCAAGCACCTTGCCGTCCTCGGTCGCCGCAATCTCTGCAGTCATGTGGTAGTCGCGAGCGAAGTGAGCAGCCGCGATGTTTTCCGTACGGGTTTCAATCCACTTCACCGGCGCTCCCACTTTCAAGGAGGCGGCAACCGCAATCACGTAGCCAGGATACAGCGGCACTTTGTTACCAAAGCCACCGCCGACGTCCGGCGCAACGACGCGAATTTGATGTTCCGGCAGACCGGAAACCATCGCGAGAACGGTACGGTGGACATGCGGCGCCTGAGAAGTGACGTAGAATGTCAGCTTGCCCGTGGCCGAATCATAGTCCGCAACGCATCCGCAGGGTTCGAGCGGAGCCGGGTGAACGCGCGGGAAACGTACATCCTTCTTAACCACAACTGGCGCTTCGCGGAACAACGCTTCGGTTTCCTCTTTGTCGCCAGCTTCCCAGTGGAAGATGTGGTTCGACTTCTTTTCCTTGTCTTCGCGCAGAATCGGAGCGTCCGGTTCCAGCGCCTTGAACGGATCCACCACGACCGGCAGCGGTTCGTAGTCGACTTCAACCAATTGTGCTGCGTCCTCAGCAATTGCGCGCGTCTCCGCGATGACCGCTGCGACTTCCTGGTACTGGAACAAGACTTTGCCTTGAGCCATTACCATCTGCTTGTCTCCAGCCAGAGTCGGCATCCAGCCGAGGTTCATCTGGGCCAGGTCTTCACCCGTCAGGACCGCTTTAACGCCTGGCATAGCCAGTGCCGCCGACGCGTCGATGCTACGGATACGAGCATGCGCGTACGGACTGCGCACAACGCACATATAGAGCATGTTCGGCAACATTACGTCGTCGACGTAACGGCCTTTACCACGAATCAGTCGCGGGTCTTCTTTACGGGCAATCGATTTGCCCATCGGCCGCAACTCAGTCTGCCGAAGTGCCATTGGCTGCCACCTCTTCCATCGCTTCTTGAGTTTCACCCGCCATTTGGCGAGCAGCACTTTGAACGGCCTTCACGATGTTCACGTACCCTGTGCAACGGCAAATGTTGCCGGAAAGGCCTTCGCGAATTTCTTCCTCGGTCGGATTCGGGTTTTCCTGCAACAGACCGTAGGAGGCCATCAGCATGCCAGGTGTGCAGTAGCCGCACTGCAGCGCATGCTCTTCCCAGAACGCCTTCTGCAACGGGTGGAGTTCACCGTTCTTTTCCAATCCTTCAACGGTCATGACTTCGCGACCGTTCGCTTGAACAGCAAGTACGGTGCACGACTTGACCGGCTTGCCGTCCAGCAACACCGTGCAAGCACCGCAAGTGGTCGTGTCGCAACCAATGTGGGTTCCCGTCAGATTGAGTTGTTCGCGCAGGAAATAGGCCAACAGTGTGCGCGGTTCAACGTCCGCTTCGTAGAGGCGGCCGTTGACCTTTACTTTGATGTTCATTACGCCCCCACCTTTCCTTGCAACTCTTCCGCGATTTCACGGAGCGCGCGCACCGCAAAGACACGCAGCAGGTCACGCTTGTAAGCCGCCGTACCGCGCAGGTCATCTTGCGGTTCAGCGTCTTCCGGCACCAGCTTCGACGCAGCCGCAATGGTCTCTTCGGTCAGAGGTTGTCCAAGGAGTGCAGCCTCCGCCTTTGCAGCGCGCAGAGGAATCGGGCCGGAAGCGCCAATGCCGATGCCGACTTCGGCGACACGGCCGTCGTTGCCGAGCACGACGTGCACAGCCAGCGCCGCGATAGCGAAGTCGCCAGCGCGCCGTTCCAGTTTCATGTAGCGAGCAGCCACCGGTCCGTTTGGCGTCGGGACGTGCACCGCAACAGCGAGTTCATTTTCATTGAGAGATGTCGCAAATGTGTCAACCAGGAATTCGTCAATCGGAATCAGACGGCTTCCCTCCGGCCCCTGAGCTTCCACTTCGGCACGGAGAGCAATCATCGCCGTTCCCCAGTCCGAACCCGGATCTGCGTGAACGAGCGAGCCGCAAATGGTGCCGCGGTTGCGAATCGGCGGATCTGCAATCCAGCGGGCAGTACGGGACAGCAGCGGATACTTTTCGTTCAGTTCCGTCGCATGTTCCAATTCAGCATGGCGAACCAACGCACCAATCCGCAACTTCCCGTCGACTTCGCGCCAGCCTTTGAGATCTTCGATGCCGTTCACATCAATGAGTACGGCTGGTGCCGCGATGCGGAATTTCATCATCGGCAGCAAGCTTTGGCCACCCGCCAAAATCTTGCTGTCGTAGCCGTACTCAGTCAAGAGACGGATTGCCTCTTCGACTGACGTCGGCGCTTCGTACTTGAACGCATTAGGAAACACCATGAGACCTCCCTTTTCTAATAGAGTGAGGTTGAAAGAAGAGGATTAATTGAAGCGTGATCCCGACGAACCTCCCCCCTGAAGGCGATTTCAGGGGGGGGCGGCGAAGATTCACTTTCTTTGAACGATTATAGGGTATACTATTAGACGTGGAATACACCCGATCGGGTGTTTATGTATACCTATTCTTCCCTGCTACACCACTTGAAAGGATGGGGGACGTGTATGCGTGAATCGACTCACCATACGGAAGTCTTGCAGATTTTGTCTGAAGCGCTAGAGCGCTTGCAACCATCGATGGAGCAGGGGCTTGACACACTGTTGCAAGCTGTGGTTGACTATGCGCGCCAATTGGTGCGCGCATCGTTCGCCGGGATCATCATACTAGAACGGAATTCATTAGAAGAAAGCGAGACACCCGCCATCCGCTACTTCAAAGTTTCAGGATGGCACGTCGATTTCAATCAATTACCGAAAGGACACGGGATGTTCCTTGTACCCGCGAAAACGGGACATTCGCTGCGCATCGAATCGATTTCTGGACATCCGCAGTCGGTTGGTGTACCCTCAGGCCATCCGCCCGTCGAAGCGTTGTTGACCATCCCGTTGAAACTCCAAGGCAAGCCGATAGGCTGCATGTTTTTCGGCAAGCCGCCGAAATCCGGAACCTTTTCCAAGTACGACGAAGACATCATGAACAGCTTTGCTTCGCTATGCGCCATGACCATTTCCTGGTGCGACCAAAGAGATGACAGCCGTTTCCAGATTGTGACGGCTGAGCGACGGCGCATCGCGGAAGAACTGCACGACTCGCTGTCGCAGACGTTGTTCGCGGTCGCGCGCGAAATCGACCGATTGGAGCGAATTGTTCCCACCGCTGAACAGCAAAGTGAGTTGCAGGAACGGATATCCCGCTTGAAGGAATTGACACAGCAGTGCCAGTCGGAACTCCGGGCAATGTTGTTCCGTCTGATGGACGATGAGGCGAAACCAAACGATGCAGCCTTGAACCATCTCGTACAAGAATTTGCGCGTGTAAGCGGGATTTCCACACAGCTCATCACCCACGGAAACTTTGATCAACTCAGTCTGGTCGTCCGACAAACGGCCCTAAAGGTTATCGCCGAATCCTTGGCCAATGTGTACCGCCACGCAAACAGCCCAGTCGCTGTCGTACACGTGCTCGTTGAAGCGGACAAGGTCACGGTTACGGTGCAGGACGCCGGTGTCGGGATTTCCGACGAGGCCCTTCGCCTGATAAATCATCCGACCGGACATTTTGGATTGCACTCGATTGCGCGGTCCGTCGCGGCGCTCAACGGATCGCTGGATATTTTTCGCAACGACGATGGAGGGACTACCGTGCGCTGTACGTTTCCCGTTCACTACGATACAAACTCTCGAAAGGACCAGTACGACATGAAACCAGGTTCACTTCCCCTCGACTCGAGTCAGGGTCACACTTCGGCAGAAAGTACACAAGGAGGTGTAACCCTTGACTGAGCGCATCGTTGTCGTCGACGACCACGAACTCGTCCGAATCGGTCTACTCACGCTGCTCAACGACCACGGATTGGATTTGGTTGGGCAAGCCAGTACCGGATCCGAAGGACTCGAACTCATTCAATCGCTGCAACCGGACCTCGCCCTCATTGACGTACGGCTCCCCGACATGAGCGGCATTGAGCTGTGCAAGGCGGTGCGAGAAACGAACACTTCCACGCGGCTCGCTGTCCTCACTTCGGCGATGGACAAGAATGTCGTTCACGCCTGTCTGCAAACCGGGGTTCAGGGCTATCTGTTGAAGGACATGCCCGGAGACGAGTTACTCCGCGCCATCCGCAACATCCTGGACGGGAAATCTGTCCTGGATCCGTCGGTGACGGAGTTCGCCCTGCACTGGATAGAGTCGCGCAAGGACAGCGAGTCCGGCAAAGACGCGCTCGACTTGCGAGATGTGGAGATCCTGCGCCATATGGCACAAGGCCGCACCAACCAGGAAATCGGACGTCAAATGCATTTGTCCGAAAACACCGTGAAGGCCATCATCAATGAGATCTACCGCCGCCTCGGTGTCAGGAGCCGCGTGGAAGCGGTCATGGAGGCGCATCAGCGCGGGTTGTTGTAGACGCCCCCATTTTCCGCGGTCACAACGAGTGGTGCTTCTCCGACTTGAACAGGTGACTAATCGAGCCAATCCGTACCCAAGGCAGTTTGCCACTCAGCCCGTAGCTTTTTACATAGTACAGGATGAAAATTGCGACAGCTCCGAGTACGAAATCGAGACCAGTTTCGGTGGCCATCACCATTTTTCTCGCGATTGCGAAGGCAACGATGTCAATCACGAGGTACGGATCACGGTGAATCAACATGAGAACTATTTCCAGACCGATGATGTAGACCAGAGCATGGTCCAAAAACAGTTCAAACGTCGCGGGACTCGGCCCCATGGTGGGCAATGACAACGCCATGTGTCCGCCTTCTACAATGATGCCGCAAATGAGCAGTCCACACAGCAAAACTTCGAGCACCCGCATTACCTTCAAGGACATTTGTTTGACGGTGACATCGAGAGGAGAATTGCCCATTAGTGGATACACCTCCACGTGCCGATCCTGCATGTTGCAGTCCCGCTCCTTTGATCGAGTTGTTATATAACAATAATAATCATGAGACGCCTGTTTGTATACAGGTTAGACAACAGGATTGTGTCAAATTTCAGTCAAACATCTTAGATGAAGTGCCTATGAGACCTTGAAGCATTGGGATGAAGAGACAAATCGGCGGTGGTCGGCCATGGATCTTTCTTGTCTGGCCGCCCATCCGCCGACTGTTACAAGTGCGGAAACCGTTATGTTACTTCAGCTGGGGCAGAATCTCCTGGCCGACTTCCTCCAGCACCTCGTCTGCTGGGCGCCGGCCGTATTTGAAATTCAGGATCACATGGTTCACGCCGATTTGCTGCAATCCCTCGAGATACGCCAGAACTGCTTTGCGACCGCCGCGGAATCCCAAGTGAATCGGCTCGGGTGCCACATCGGGATTTTCCGTAAGGTCAATGTAAAACGACTGAACCATCGGCTTAAACTCACCGGGTACCTCTTTCGCCAAAGCCTCCTGCCACCGTTGGGCGATTTGCGCCTGGAGAGTCAATCCTCGCGGGTACGTGATCCAGCCGTCTGCCTCCCGAGCAATCCAATCCAGACTCTGCTGACTGTGACCAGTCACCAGAATGGGAATTCGTCCGGTCGGCTTGGGTATCAAGTCGGCGTCCTGCATGTGACCGTAGTACGGCGAGTCGAGAACAGGAAATCGCTTGGACCACACCTCGCGCATCAGCCTCACATTATCGCGAAATCGATCCCCCCGCTCATCCATGGGCACACCAAACGCCGGAAACTCCACCGGCCTGTCTCCGGATCCGACGCCGAGCACCAGGCGCCCACCGGACAGTTGATCCACGGATGCCGCGGCCTTTGCGGTGTGCAACGGATGCCGCAGCGTCAGGATGATGGATCCAGTGGCGAGGGCAATCTCCTTCGTGTGAGCTGCTATCCAGCCGAGGTACACCCAGGGATCAAACACCTGTCCGACATCGCCGAAGTTCGGATCTCGTAGTGGCACGTCCCGCACCCACAGAGCGGCGAATCCAAGCTCCTCCGCCCGGCGGGCAAGTTGTTCCTGACCTTTCATAGTCGGCTCGTCGCCGACAAACGCTTCAATGGGAAAGAACAGACCAAGTGTAAGCTTCCCCGGGCTGAACATGCGGCGGTAGCCTTTTCTTTCGGTAACCTTAGTGCAAACTGGTGGTTGAAACATAAGTAGCTCCTCCTCTTGTACTGGGCATTATATCTATATTTCGTTAAATATCGATATATCGGTTGGTAGACGCCGCCTCCTGCGCACGCACAGGAGGGTGTCAACTTCCCTAGGACAAATGCTGTTCGCCGTCTCCGATGAACCGTTCGAGTTCCTCGAGAAAACGGCGTATACCCGCCTCATCCCGGCGATAATATGTCCACTGGCCAATCCGTTTGGATTGCACCAGTCCCGCCCGCTGCAGTTCCGTGAGATACTGGGACACCGTCGACTGAGAGAGATTCACCCGCTTTTGGATCACACTCACACAGACGCCGTCCACGTCGAGATCCCCGACCTCCTGATCTGCAAAGTAGCGGTGAGGTTCCCTCAGCCAGTTCAGAATCTGCAGGCGTATCGGATTTGCTAACGCTTTTAAGGCCAACATCACGTCCATGACACCAATATATCGAGAATTATCGATATGTGCAAGAGGCAACGGATCGAGCGACCGCACCAAGTCTTACATACTCGCCCGTCTTTATCCAGATACACTGTCAGATGTCACACCGACTGCACTGCTTCCACACCTCCTCGCCTACCATCTGAACCCACTCTTTAGACTGTCCTGGGCGCACAGATGTAGCAGACAACAGTTAACCCCCGGTCGAAATTCTTGCCGGGGGCAGAGAATGTGCAGCAATGTCCGGTCGGACCGCTAACCGCGTGCAAATCGCTTGTGTCACGTCAGATGTTCAATAAAGTGCTCGGGTGCTGGGATTCCTGATTCACGGATCCGTTCAATCGCTCTTGTACAATCATAGTCTGTTGCAAAGAACCGTACGTCCGGCCCAAGCAGAGCCCAGCACGCGCCTTTCGGATACCTTGGCAGGCCGACGCTCCCGGGATTGACGATCCGCTTCCCGGCAATTCGTCGTTCGAACTGGACATGGGTGTGTCCGCACACTACAAGGCTCTCACTCACATCTTGTAACATCGAAGCAACATCAGCCTCCGGCGCGTCCTCGAGGATACCTTCCACATCGCTGCGCGGTGATGCGTGAACGAACAATGTGCTCCCCAAGCCTTCAATCTCAAGTGACACTGTATCCGGAAGACGTGACAAGAAAGCCCGGTGCTCATCCGACAATTGGGCGTGACACCATGCAGCGATGTCCGGAACGTCCTTATGCAGCACCTCTCCCGACGAATAGCGCCCAAGAATCCACCGGTCCGTGTTGCCGCGCAAAAAACGTACGTCCCCCTGGATAGAGAACAATCGTTCCAACACGGCAACAGGTTTGGGACCCCAGACGAAGTCTCCGCCAATGACCACGACGTCCGCTCCAATGCGGCCCACTTCTGCCAGTACCGCTTCTAGCGCGTCAAGGTTGCCGTGAATGTCGTAAAGTGCCGCAACGCGTTGGACCAATTTGCATCGTCCTTTCAAACATGTCTGGGCGGATGGTTCGTGCACTACAATGGTCGATAGGCTGGCCTTGTCTAACGAGTTCGAATCGCCAATAAACTGCAATGCCTGCCGCACCACATTGTCATTGTCGGTTACATCGAGTTGTTCTAACTGCGCGAGGCGGAAGCATGTGGAATCCAGTGCACTTGCTTCTGCCCAAAACGGCGCCCAACCACCATCAGCGCGCTGTGTTTCCGCAATCAATCGTACTGCACCGGAGTTTTCAACTTGCTCTCCTAACAACAAGCGTAATCTCAATTGTTCAAGCTCATTGCCGTTCGCCTTAACAAACTCAACAGCCGCCTCAAGTCCTTGCACACAAATCCCCTCTTATACGTGATAAGATTCAAACGATTTCAAAATCTACACCGTTACGAAGTGTTCTCTAACGGTTCCACTAACTCCTGCGCAGGCTTGGGCTATGAAACAAAACCGGGCCCTCAAGCGGGCCCGTAACGTTAATGCGATTGCTCGTGCTTGCATTATCCAGTGCCTTTACCACAGCAGTCCCCACAGGGCGTAGATGACGAGAAAAGACACGGCCCATCGGCGCCATCCGAAGCCGAAGCCTCCATAGCCGCCGGCTGGGTATCCGCCATATCCGCCCCACTGCGCGAGCGCCAGGTCGAGCTTGCGTTCATCGCTCTCGCCGATTTCGTGGGAAACAAGTTGTGCGGGAACGAATTGACGGGGCGACACGACAATCGCCGAGTGGCTCGTCACGCGTTCAATGATACCGCGGTGCATCCCGTACGATGTGCGGAATTGGACCCATTGACCGATATGGCGTTCACATTGTGCGCGAGTACACATCCTACCACCTCCTCCGGATTGGTGTCCGATTCCCGTAAAAACACGAACTGCGTGGAGAAAAACTCGGTCTTCTCCACGCAGTGTCTACGAACAGGATATTGTTGTCGGCCGCGAGAACCTGGGTGCCTCTGCCGACCATCAGACTTAGTATCCGACTCCCGCACCTGCGCCAATCCCGGGTACGAGCAGGAAGAACAAGACGAAGATGATGAGAAACACGACCGCCCAGCGTGTGTATCCGCCAAAGATTCCGTATCCGTCCACGTAAAACCCCTCCCTCCAACTTGCGACTTACTCCACAGTATGACGGAGGCAGCGCGAAATGGAGCGGTATTTGCCTAGGTCACACCGCTACGTCAGCCACTACTGGTTGTACAAGTCGGAGCCTTCTTGCTGTCTCTCTGTTGTCCAAGGTCCGGTCGCATCCTGTTGACCTGCTGTTGAGAAGCGTGGAGTCTTCCAGTTCCACCTGGATGTTCTTACGACAACAATCCTGTAGGACAGGTCCATCGTCTTCTTAGGAAACGGTATGATTTTCCCCACGTCATCACCCCCCAACCACCGTCCGATGGGACAGATTATGCGCTGCCGAAAGAACGTGACGTGGACAGACATCTATTTGGGACCATTGGCCATGGTCCCTGGTGGCCAGAGGCCAAGATAGGCGGTTGTCCATGGCCGGATAACGGTCCACCCCATATGGTGCAGTACTGGGCCTTCGCCGTAAGGGAGTGACGGACATGTGGAAGGCAATGTATAAGCTTGCACTTCGGTTAATTCATCAATTGGTTGTGGTCCGACAGATCAATGGTCAGGTAATGCAAGGCATTTTGTTGGGAGCTACGAAGAAGGGGATATTTCTCCAGCCAGTCGCTCACGTGCGGCCAATCTCGTACCCGCGTCAATCGATGCACGTGAACACGGCCGAATTGACGCCCGCTGACCAACTCGACGCAAATCCCGTGTTTTACGGGCCGATGTTCATTCCATTCGCCATGGTGGCCTCCTTTGCGGCAGGATCCGTGCTTGGAGCAGTCGTGTCGCGTCCTCCGTACCCATACGGCAACGGTTATCCAAATGGGTATCCGGGCGGATATCCAGGCGGATATCCAGGCGGGTACCCAAACTTTTGGTAGTTCGTTCCTGCAGCCGATGGCGGAGGATCTGCGCCGATTCGCAGAAGGAGGGGGACGCCGATATTCGGGTCCCCCTCTTCCGCAATGTTCCGCCTACAGTCCCTTCATGGAAAGTCCAATCCGTTGTTTGTCGCGGTCAATCTGAATCACCCGGACTTGCACGATGTCTCCCACTGAGACGACATCCATGGGGTGTTTGACGAATCGATCCGATAACTGCGAGATGTGGACGAGCCCATCGACTTTCACCCCCACGTCCACGAAGGCGCCGAAGTCGACCACGTTGCGGACCGTACCGGTCAGTACCATGCCGACTTCCAGATCTTCTAAAGACAGCACATCGGTTCGCAGAATGGGTGGCGGCACGTCGTCGCGCGGATCCCGCCCTGGGCGTTCCAGTGCGTCGAGGATGTCCCGGAGCGTAGGAACGCCCACCCCAACGTGGCTGGCCAGTTGTTCAATCGGTTCGGATCGCAAAATCCTCATGTATTCCCTGCGCTGGTCCGGATGTGCAAAGAACTCCTTCGGACCGCCGAACCGGTCCAGCAACCGGTACACCGCGCCGTAAGATTCCGGGTGAATCGGAGTCTGGTCAAGGACTTCGTCGCCGTCTGGAATACGCAAGAATCCCACGCACTGTTCAAACGTCTTTGGGCCCATCCGCGGGACGTCGGTCAATGACTTGCGATTTCGGAAACGTCCGTTTTTGTGGCGGTATTCCACGATGTTTTTGGCCAGCGTCTTGGTCAGACCCGCGACGTAGGACAACAAGCTCGGCGAAGCTGTGTTCACGTCAACGCCGACCTGGTTAACCGCCGATTCCACTACGGCTGCCAGTTTGTCATCCAATTTCTTTTGCGACACATCGTGTTGATATTGTCCAACGCCAATCGACTTCGGATCAATCTTCACCAACTCTGCGAGCGGGTCTTGCAGTCGTCTGGCGATGGAGATGGCGCTCCGTTCGGACACATCGAGTTCAGGGAACTCGTCTCGGGCCAGCGTGGAGGCGGAGTAAACACTTGCTCCTGCTTCCGAGACAATCACGTACGGCACCGTCTTCTGTGCCAGTTCCCTGTACTGTTTTACGGAATCGGCGACAAACGCTTCCGTCTCCCGAGAAGCCGTTCCATTCCCAATCGCAATCACATCGACGTCGTACTGCTGCAACAGGCGAAACAGTTCTTCGCGCGCGGAGTCCACTTTGTTTTGTGGCGGCGTCGGGTATATGACAGAGGTGGCCAGCAATTTGCCGATGTCGTCTACCACCGCCAACTTGCAGCCGGTGCGATACGCGGGATCCACACCGAGCACGACTTTCCCCCGGATGGGCGGCTGCATGAGCAGGTGATGCAAGTTTTCTCCGAAAATGGCGATGGCGTGCTCTTCCGCCCGATTTGTTAGCTCAGTGCGGATCTCCCGTTCAATCGCAGGAGCCAACATACGCTTGTACGCATCCGTGACCGTGTCGCTCCACAAGCTCCGTATGTACGTGTCCGCCGCGTTCTGCGTCCTGGATGCGGGGAAGTGGCGTTCCAACAGGCCGTCGACAATGGGTTCAATGGACACAGCAATCGAGACTTTCAGGAACTCTTCCCGCTCGCCCCTGTTCATGGCAAGAATGCGGTGAGGCACAACTTTGTTGAGCGGTTCCTCGTAGTCGTAGTACATTTCGTACACACTTTCGGCATTCGGATCCACAGCTGTACTGCGAATGGAACCGTGCTGAAACGTGTATGTACGCAACCATTTGCGAGTGTCTGCGTCATCCGAGATTTGCTCGGCGAGAATGTCGCACGCTCCATGCAGCGCTTCTTCAGCCGAGAGTACCCCCTTCTCCTCTGCCACAAACTCCGCCGCGTACTGCAGTACCGTCTCCGCCGAGTCCCGGACCCGTTCCGGCATGTTCAGCCATTCGGCCAGCGGCTGCAGGCCGCGTTCCCTTGCAACGGACGCTCGCGTCTTACGCTTGGGTCGATACGGCCGATACACATCGTCGACCTCGGTCAACGTCTTGGCGGCCTGAACGGCTGCCACAAATTTGGCCTGCTCCGCCTCGTCGATGAGCACGCCTTGTTCGCTCACCAGCCTTAGTACGTCGCATTTTCTTTGATAAAGATTCCGCTCTGCCTCGTATCGACTCGCGATATCGCGGAGCTGTGTTTCATCCAGTTCTCCGGTAGCTTCCTTGCGATAGCGGGCGATAAACGGGATGGTATTGCCTTCTTCAATCAGACGAATGGCAGCTTGTACCTGCGACTTTTTGAGCCCGAGGGCTGCCGCGATGTCGTTTGCGTAATCGGGTACTGGGATTTCAAACACCGGCTAGACTCCTTTGCTTGCTGATATCAGATACGGCGGATGCCGTGTCGCCGACTTGCTGGAGCACCGCTCAGTCAAGCCTGAACTGTCATGTCGCTGGTTCTCTTCGGGCCGTGCGTCACTAAACTGTGGAGAATGATGCCCGCCATTACCAGACTTACGCCCGCGAGGTCCCATACCGTGACCTTTGTGCCCGGTATCAAGACCAGTTCCGCGAGGAGCGCGAATACCACTTCGCCAGACTGGGTAGCTTCCACTGCAGCCAGCTGTTGCACGTTGCCCTGGGTCAAATCGGTGGCGGTGAAGAAAATGACGGTCGCAATCACACCGGAAACCAAAGCGACCACCAACGCTTGCAACGTTTGCTTGATGCCAGGCGGTCCAACGGTAACCAATCCATACAGACACAACAGGGTCCACAACGGCAGAGTCGCAATGGTCATCCCAAGGACGCGCTCGACGGCATCCACCCTTGTGCCACACAACTCCATCATCTTGCGGTTGCCAAGCGGATAGGCAAACGCGGCGACCAGTATCGGAAGGCTGCCGAGCGCGAGACTCGACGCGGACACCATGCGTGCCTGCTGCCCCTCGAGAAGGACAATGCCGACCACAATCAACGACGACATCGCCACTCCGCGCAGCGGAATCCGCTTGCGAACTTTACGGACTCCATGTGGCGTTTGTACCGTTTCGAAGAACAAAGGAACGATAAGTGATCCGGCAATAATCGTGAACTGCCAAGTCCCGGCGACCAGCCACCCCGGGCTGTACGCGGCCGCAACGCAGAGGGGTATGTAAAATAATCCGAAGCCAACCGTACTCCACAGGATCCACTGCCACGGATGTTGACGGAGCTCGGAAGCCACCAATCCGAGCTTTTTCCGACGGTGCACCAGGAACACCATCATTGGAAGCATAAAGAGAAAACGCAGGGATGCGCTCCAGACCCAGCTTCCGCCGTCCAGACTCATCATGCGGTTGAGTACAAATGTCATGGCAAAGAACAAGGAAGCGAGGATTCCGAGGAGAATCGCTTTCACGCTGAACCCTCCTTGCGGTGAATCATCACCTGTTTGAACTCTTACACAAGAGTGCTCGTCACTTATTCCTTAAAGCCCAAACCAGGCATCATCCAGGGTATATGCCCTGTCGAGCCGCGGGCTCCTGTCATTTGATGACACTGGGTGAAAATCCACATCACCAAAGGAGGGTTTCGGCATGTATGACGGAGCGTTTGGCAATTACACGCGTTGGGCCGTCGTGTTCCTCATCATCTTTGTCCTGTTCTTCTTGCTAGTTCCAGGGATCGGGGCTGCGGCGACCACCTGCTGACGGACCGTGCGGGAGTGTCTACATCACTCCCGCTATTTCTTTGTCGCCAACCACTCTGCCAATTGCTTGATCTGCGCGTCAGACAAGATGTGCAGCGATTTGAACGCCGGCATTGCACCGCCGCCCGCTGCAATCTTGCTTTCGATGTCTGCTCCCGACATCCTGCTGCCGATATGCTGAAGGTTGGGGCCAACGTCTCCTTCCAGGTTCGCGCCGTGACACGACTGACAAGATTGTTCGTACAGCTGGACAGCTTTTGCATACGGCCCTTGGCGGTCCTGTTCCAAAATATTCACATCTTCGGACTTCCCGCACCCGAAGGTCAACATGACCATCGCGACGAGCAATGCGGACAGTGGCAACCAGGGCGATTTCATAAAACTTGAGTTCATTGTTCACGCTTCCCTTCTCTGGTAAAGGAATGGTCCGACACTTCGCAAGGATTCCGATCTGTTGTGCAAGAACTGTTCCGTGCTCCCAACAAACAGCAATCCTCCAGGTTTCAACGCACGGGCGAAGCGGTCGACGATCCGTTGCTTCGCCTCATCCGTGAAATAGATGAGCACATTTCGACATACAATCAGATCTAGTGAATCCGGATATGGGTCCGCCAACAGATTGTGGCGCTGAAATTGAACCCGCTGCTTGAGCACCGGGGACACGTACCATGTCTGATTCGCGTGCTCAAAGTATTTGACCAGATATTCCGAAGGCACAGACCGGACCTGGTGTGCCTTATACTCTCCCAATTGCGCCAAATGCAGTACCCGTCTGTCGATGTCTGTTGCAAGGATTCGATAGGGATGCCTTACGTGCTCTTCGATGAGCATGGCGATTGTGTACGGTTCTTCCCCTGTAGAGCAGGCTGCGCTCCAGATGGACAGCTCTCCGGAAGCCTTTTCAGCCAAGGACACCAGGTGCGGAACGAGGGCCTCCCAGCGTTCCCGGTTTCTGAGAAACTCCGACACATTGATGGTCATCTTGTCGAGGAGTTCATCGAGCAGTTTTGGGTCCCTCTGCAGTGCGCCGATGTATGTAGAAAAGTCCGCATACCCGTGTTTGTTGCGCAACGCGGTCAATCGTCGTTCCATTTGCGGTCGTTTGTAGCATTGCAGATCAATGCCAGTGTAATTGTAAAACGCTTTGGAGAACTCCACGTAAGGGTCCTTGTCGCAGTGGTCCATGTCGGTCACCTCATCCCATCTGGGCTGCCGGACTGAACAAGGAGGAAGTGCCCGTGCACAGGCAACATCACGCCAAACACCGCCTGGGACTCGCACTGAGCGGCGGGACATTGAAGGCGACCGCCCACGTTGGCGTCTTAAGTGCACTTCACTCGCTCGGCATTTATCCGGATTGTGTCGCCGGTACCAGTGCAGGTGCGTTTGTAGCTGCTCTGTACGCACACGGGTATTCACCGGAAGAACTCATCCGCATGGTTCGACGTTTCCCAGGTCCATCCCTGTTGGACATTGGGTTTCCGCTGTCTTCTTCCCTCTATACAACGGTGTGGTATCGGCTGCACCGACACGGTGCCAAAGACACGTATCGGGTTCCGACAGGTTTGTTGAGGGGAGACAAGTTGTATCGGTACTTTCGAAGAAAATTCAAGGGACGGACGGCCGTGCTCCCTTACTTCATTACATCGACGGACCTTATCAGTGGACAGCCCGTCACCTATTCGAATGACCCGGAGGCGCTCGCCAAGGGACTCGCAGAACCCATCCCAGACACAGCACTCTGCGTTCGCGGCAGCTGCTCGTTGCCCGGCGTGTTTACGCCGGTGAAGATTGGGCGACGGGTTTTGGTCGACGGTGCGTTTCGCCACTACGTGCCAGTGGAAATTCTGCGCAATGCCGGATGCACCAAGATCATAGCCGTCAACTTGTACCGATTGCAGAAAAACTGGCGCCCTGCGAGCATCGTACACGTCCTCGCGAGGTCATACGACATCCTGCTAAAAGAATCGGTCGATGACGACGTTTCCGGCCCGGGAACCGTGGTGTTGGAACCCGACGTCAATCACTTGTCCTGGATTTCCTTCAAGGACATGGAATCTGGCGTGACGGTTGGCCGGAATACCGTATTTGACCACGCCGAAAAGCTGTACGCCCTGCTGAGCGATGCGACGGACGATGACGCGAGTTTCAGCAGCAAACAGCCTTCCATTCGGATCACCATCGGGTCCCGGACATGACAAGGCCCCCCAGACATGCTGGAGGGCTTCCGATTGGCGCAATCGCGGTCCGCGCCGCACTTGGCAATTCGATTACTTCAGCCAGGCGTCCACAGCTCGTTCGTAGGACAGGACATCGCTGCCGAACCACAGAGCCACTTCGCGCTCCGCACTTTCCGGCGAATCCGAACCGTGAACGATGTTCATGCCGATGGTCAGGCCGTAGTCGCCGCGAATGGTGCCCGGCGCAGATTCTGCCGGATTCGTCTTGCCCATCAGGTTGCGGGCGATGGAAATCGCATTTTCCCCTTCCCACACCATGGCAAACACAGGCGACGATGTAATGAAAGAGACCAGGTCGTTGAAGAACGGGCGTTCTTTGTGCTCTGCGTAGTGCTTTTCGGCGAGTTCACGCGATACAGTCATCAGCTTCGCGCCAACCAGCTTCAGTCCCTTCTTCTCAAAACGCGACACGATTTCCCCTACCAGGCCGCGCTGTACGCCGTCCGGTTTGACCATGACAAACGTTTTTTCAACCGCCATGCATGCACACTCCTGTCTTCTTTCCGTGATGTAGTGGTCCAAGCACCGATGCTATTGTAAAGAATCTGCGCACTCGCTTCAACTTGCCAGAGCAGTCTGGTCAGTACATTCGCTGATTGATAAATCTGCCTACCACTTGCAGTTCGTCGTACACCGATGTGGAGCGAATCGGTTGCAGCGCATCGATTGCCTTCTCCATGTAACGTTCCGCGATGTTACGCGCGTATTCGATGGCGTCCGTAGACCGTACCAGGGAGAGACATCTCTCCACGCTGGCTTCGGACATATCCGCCCGGATTAGGCCTCGCACTTCCGAACCGACCGGCGTGCAGTGCAGTGCATATAAGACAGGCAGCGTCAGGTTGCCCTGCCGCAAGTCGCCGCCGACACGCTTTCCGACGACGTGCTCGTCGCCGACGTAATCGAGAACGTCGTCAATAATCTGGAACGCCATGCCGACAAATCGGCCAAAGCGCCCGACCGAGCGGACCAGGCGCTCCTCTGCGCCGCCAACGAGCGCCCCGAGGAGACAACTCATTTCAATGAGGAGCGCCGTTTTTCGCTGCACTCTTCGAAAGTAGCGTCGAAAAGGCTGACTGGTATCGTAAAAGTCCTGGATTTGATCAATTTCTCCCTCGCACATTTTTGCGATTGCGCTCGCTAACCGGGTATGTACTTCCGGTATGGAAATTGTGCTGAGCATTTGAATCGCCCGCGCAAAGAGAAAATCTCCGGCGTACATCGCAGGTCGATTTCCGTACTGGACCCGCACCGTTGGCCGCCCGCGGCGCATATTCGCGTCGTCAATCACATCGTCGTGGACGAGAGTGGCCATGTGCACAAGCTCCATCGCCGCCGCCAGAGAGTAGATCTTGGTCCGGTCTCCGTCGCCCAACGTCCCGCACATTAACGCAAACAAAGGCCGGATTCGCTTGCCGCCGGCCTCTAACAGTTGTTTGGACGAGTTCGTCAGCTCCTGGTTCCTGCTTTCTACCGCATCCGACAATATCGTTTCGATTTGCTGTAACTCAGGCTGGTAACGACGGTATACGTCAACAAACTCCATTCAGTTAATCCTCCGCTTTAGTGCCTACATGGAGTGCCGCAACGCCACCGGTGAGGGGGAAACTTTTCACGTGTTTCAAACCTGCTTCCCGAAACAACTGTTCCAACCCGCGCCTGTCTGGAAAGTCTTTGAGCGATTCGGGCAACCAGGCGTACGGCTCCTTTTTCCGAACGGCCAGCATGCCGATCCACGGCAAAATATGGTTAAAGTATAGATAGTACACTGCGCGGAACGGAGGAAACTCGGGTTTTGACAACTCGAGTGACACAACCTTCCCGCCAGGCTTGACGACTCTCGCCATTTCTTTCAGAACGGTGAGAATGTCGGGGACATTCCGCAAGGCGAAACCGATGGTTGCAACGTCAAACCGCGAGTCTTCAAATGGAAGAGCCATGGCGTCGGCAACTTGCAGTTCAATCGGCGTCCCAAGAAGCCCTCGGCGCTGGGCTTTCTCCTTCGCCACGTCCAGCATTTCTTCGCAAAAGTCAATTCCGATGACTTCCCCGTTCGGGCCGGTACGTTCGGCAAGCGCCAGAGTCCAATCGCCCGTCCCGCACGCGACATCGAGGGCGCTTCCCCCTTGGCGCAGCGAGACGTGCTTCATGGCAAAACGCCGCCACAACTTGTGCTGATAAAAACTCAAGACGGAATTCATTAAGTCATAGCGCTTTGCAATCTGTGAGAACACGCGGTGGACGTGCACTGCTTTTGATTCGTTCGATATCATAATTGGTTCCCCTCTACGAAGGACTGCGACTCGATGAATTTTTGAGCAGGCAAAAGGTACTCTGTGATAAACGATGCGATGGGTTGGAAAATGGCGTTCGCCTGCAAGTGCATGATCCGTTCGCTTGCCTCGCCGAGCCACTCATACGCCTGTCGCAGCGTAAAATATTTGGGAACTTTGCGCGCTACCATTTCCTTCTGGACAATGTGCGCCCGAACCAGAGATCTGATCTGTGGCATCCACTTTGTCGGTTCTTCCAGATAGTGCCGCGCCAGGGCGAACAACAGTTCACCTTCGATAATTTCCATCAAACCCATCCCGTCCGTTTCCGGCAACGGACCGGGCGTGCGGTACAGTTCCATTTTGGCCTCGTTGATGCGCATGACAGCACTGCACAGTTCAACCAGCAACGCTTCGTTTTGCACGCGAGACAGCAGCCGGTAATACTGGCTGCTGCAATAGTCGCCCGCGAGAACGTGCAGTTGTCGGCGAAGGCCCGTTTCATCGTCCACGCGGTCGTGCAGTGCGAGTCCCTGTTGCAGAAGCAATACCGCGTCCAGTACCTGCGCCGCTTCGTCATGCGGAACCTGCCCGGCGTACAGGATGGTTTTGGCGACTTCGAAGTGAAATCGACTCACCTGCGGTCCAACACGGGTTCGACGAAGCAGTTCGTGGTGGGTATGCTGTTGTAATCTCAGATGGACATCTTCAACCCGAAGGCGCTCCATCGGAACCATGTCGGACTCATCTCCCTGGGTCGGATACTGCTCGTACTATTATACCACACGTATCCGGATTGCATTTGCGGCGACAATCAGGGCTGTTTCGAACTCGCGGCAGAGGCGGGCTCTGCGGTGTTGATGACGCCGTGCTTGGTGAACAACTGTACTTTTCCGCGAATTTTCATCGCAGATGTGTATTCAGTGAACTGAAAAATCATGAGTTCGTCCTTGTCAAGTTTTTCCGCGTGATGAAAGCGGGTTTCGGCGCCCCGCGTCAGGCCGATAACCTGAACCCCGTTTTCCAACGCGCGAATGACAAGGTACTCGCCCAGCACCTGGGACTCACACACGTACGTCAACTCCTCTCTCGGTGACGCATTCGACAAGAAAAGAAAAACCAGCGCTCGACACGCTGGTTCATTGGTCGGAATGCCGGGAT
>CAZYAH010000004.1:0-28710 GCA_964645595.1 uncultured Alicyclobacillaceae bacterium
GCGCAAGAACAAGGCAGCGATTATCTGGGAAGGGGAACCAGGGGACAGCAGGGTGTTCACCTACGACATGCTGGGTCGGGAAGTGGATAAGGCGGCCCACATGCTGACGTCGCTCGGGGTGAAGAAGGGAGACCGGGTGACGATTTACCTGCCCATGATCCCCGAGCTCGCCATTTCCGTTCTCGCCTGTGCCAAGATTGGCGCGATTCACTCAGTTGTCTTTGGCGGATTCTCCGCAAGCGCGCTGCGGGAGCGCATTCTTGACGCCGACGCTCGGGTGTTGATTACAGCAGACGGCGGCTGGCGCCGCGGATCGGTTATTCCTCTGAAGCAGAACGCGGACGCAGCGGTCGAAGGAACGCCTGTCGAAAAGGTGCTGGTGGTGCAGCGGATTGGCCAGGCATCCGGGGCAGTGATGAAAGAGGGGCGCGACGTCTACTGGCATGAACTGTACAAGACGGTCCCCAGCACGCCGTTCCCGGCCGCAGAAATGGACGCAGAGGATGTTCTGTTCCTGCTCTACACATCTGGCACCACGGGCAAGCCAAAAGGTATCGTGCACACTACCGGAGGTTACCTGGTTGGGGCAAACACGTCGATGCGCAGCGTGTTCGACATCAAGGACAGCGACGTGTACTTCTGCTCGGCGGACATCGGTTGGGTGACTGGGCACACGTACATAGTCTACGGGCCGCTGTCGACTGGCGCTACGGTGGTCATGTACGAAGGGTCGCCGGACTGGCCGCACCGCGGGCGCTTCTGGGAGATTATCGAGAAGTACGGAGTCACCATTTTCTACACGGCGCCGACCGCCATTCGCACGTTCATGAAGTGGGGACCGGAGTATCCACAGCAGTACAATCTGGATACACTGCGGCTGCTCGGTACGGTGGGCGAACCGATTAACCCCGAGGCGTGGATGTGGTTCCATGAGCACATTGGCCGGGGCAAAGCCATCATTGTCGACACCTGGTGGCAGACGGAGACAGGGTGCGCGATGATTGCGCCGCTGCCCGGGATCACCCCGACGAAACCTGGATCCGCGACGCGGCCGGTGCCAGGTATCTGTGCGGAAGTGGTGGACGAGGAGGGGAACCCGGTACCGCCAGACAGCGGCGGCTACCTGGTCATCAAGAAGCCGTGGCCTTCCATGCTGCGCACCATCTGGGGAGACGACGAGCGCTTCCGGAACACTTATTTCGGCAAGTTTCCGGGAGTCTATCTGCCCGGCGACGGAGCGCACCTGGACGAGGACGGATACTTCTGGATTCTGGGCCGCATCGACGACGTCATCAATGTGTCGGGACACCGGATTGGCACGATGGAAGTCGAGAGCGCGCTCGTCGACCACAAGGCGGTTGCGGAAGCGGCTGTCATCGGTCGGGCGCACGAAGTGAAAGGCCAGGCCATCACCGCCTTTGTGACGCTCAAGGAGGGGATACAACAGTCCCCAGAGCTGGTGGCCGAGCTCAAACAGCACGTGGTCGACAAAATTGGCGCCTTGGCGAGACCGGAGGAGATTATCTTCACGGCGGAACTGCCGAAGACCCGGAGCGCCAAGATTATGCGGCGGCTGTTGCGCGACATCGCGGAAGGCCGGGTGCTCGGAGACACCACGACGCTGGCAGATCCGAGCGTCATCGAGTCCCTGAAAAACCTTTACAAGGACAGCGAGTAATCCAGCCCCTTGACCTTGTGCAGAGTCCTCCCCTTCACGCATCGAAGGGGAGGACTTCCTTGTGAAACCGGAATACACAGAACGTTTCGGCATCGCTTGATTTCCAGCGCGCATCTTCTGTACAGTGGTACGTGAACGCCTTGTCAATAGACACCAACTCGATGGGAGCGCGTTGAAATGAGGCATCTTACGGAACTTCGCGTGCGCTTTGGCGACACCGATATGTTGGGGCATGTCAACAATGCGTCGTACTTTACCTACATGGAAGAGGCGCGCTGCGACTTTGTTCAAGCGGTGGGTATGACCGAAGTACCCTTGATACTCGCGTCGGCAAAAGTAGATTTTCGCGCGCAGACGTACTTCGGCGACACGCTGGAAATCGAGACTTGGGTCACCCGAATCGGCAACACCAGCTTTGACGTCGCCAATCTCATGCGCAACGCGGAGACCGGCGCCGTGGTGTTTGAGGGAGTTGCGGTCATCGTCTACTTTGACTACGAGGAGCAGAAGCCAAAACCCATTCCGGACAATCTTCGGAAGCTGCTGGAGCAGTACCTGGAACCCGCCACGAACTAGGAGTGGGCTTCGTGCCTTCTACTGTAGGGCAGAAGTTCCCGGAAACTTGGATTTGGAGATGAGAATCCGGGTGTTCTGCCCTTTGTTTCCGCAACAGGTTCTACGCTCTCTGCCGCCCTATATGATAGAATATTCAGAAATATATTCTCGAAGGGGGCAGGTTCAAATCATGGTTACGGCTTCCCGCTCCAGCGTTCATCCGACCGTAGAACGCGCGCGCCGCAACACGCTCGGCGACATTCTGGCCCGCACGGCGGCGCGGTATCCGGACAAGCTGGCCCTAGTTTACGAAGACAAACGGTTGACGTACCGCGAGTTCAACTCCGTGGTCAATCAAACGGCGCACGCGCTCGCTGAAGACGGGGTGAAGAAAGGGGACATGGTCGCGGTTCTGTCGCGCAACAGCCTGGACTTTGCAGTGGTCAACTTCGCTGTCGCGCGGCTCGGTGCCATCCTGGTCCCCATCAACTACATGTTGAACGCGGAAGAAATCGCGTACATCCTCGGTCATGCAGGTATCTCGGTGTTGGCAGCCTCGACCGAGTTCGCGGCCGTACTGGACGAGGCACATCGGCTGTCCGGACTCCCGTCGGTCGGCCATCGCCGCTACCTCATGGACACCGCGGACGTCCCGTCCGAACTCAACCACTGGCAAGCGCTCGAACGCCGGCGAGCGGGATCGCCCACCGATGCGTTCGAAGCGGACGTGGACGGAGAAGACGTCGCGCACGTGCTCTACACAAGCGGCACGGAATCGAGGCCGAAAGGCGTCATGTTGACTCACGCCAACCTCATCGCCGAGTACGTCAGCTGCATATTCGAAGGCCGGATGGAGACGCGCGACGTATTCATCCACGCCTTGCCGCTGTACCACAGCGCCCAGTTGCACTGCTTTCTCGGACCTTCTGTGTACATAGGCGCATCTGGCATCATCCTCAGCCAGGCAGCGCCTGCCTCAATCCTCGAGACCATTGAGCGCGAACGCGCCACCCAGCTGTTCTGTCCGCCCACGGTTTGGATTGCCTTGCTGCGTCATCCTGACTTTGCCATCCGCGACTTGTCCAGCCTGGAGAAGTGCTACTACGGAGCTGCCATCATGCCCATGGAGGTGTTGAAGGAGCTGTCCCAGCGCCTGCCCCAGGCGAAGTTTTGGAACTTCTACGGCCAGACTGAGGTGGCGCCGCTCGCAACCGCCCTGCAACCTGAAGACCAGCTGCGCAAGCTTGGCTCGGCAGGTCGGCCTGCGCTCAACGTCGAGACCAAGATTGTCGACGAAGACGGAAACGAGGTGCCGCCGGGCACCGTCGGCGAAATTGTGCACCGGACGGCACACGCCATGAAGGGGTACTTGAATGATCCAGAAAAAACTGCCGAAGCGTTTCGCGGCGGCTGGTTCCACAGCGGGGACCTGGGGGTGATGGACGACGAAGGTTACCTCACAGTCATCGACCGAAAGAAGGACATGATCAAGTCCGGCGGCGTGAACGTCTCCAGCCGCGAGGTGGAGGAAGTCATCTACCAGTACCCAGGGGTCTCCGAAGTCGCTGTCATCGGCATTCCCGACTCCTACTGGATTGAAGCGGTTACGGCCGTCGTGGTGCCAAAGGCGGGAGCGGAACTTGACGCCGCCGCCATCATCGAGTTCTGCAAGGGCAAGTTGGCCCGGTTCAAGGTGCCAAAACACGTCGTCTTTGTCGACGTCCTGCCGAAAAACCCGAGCGGCAAAGTGTTGAAGCGCGAGCTCCGGGAGACGTACCGCGACCTCGGGGCGTAAGACGGACGGAGCCGGGCCTAGGAGTGTTTGGCGAACCCAGCGCACACACCATACCACACATGGACACCTGGTCCGGGTGTCCATGTTTTGCTAATCTGGACGGTGGTACATAAGTGATTCCTTTCCACATCCCTGACGAAAGCAGGTGACGCCGTGTTCACAAAAGAAGTAGTGGTTCGCTTTGGCGAATGCGATGGACTTGGCCACGTCAACAACGGGACGTACTTCACGTACATGGAAGACGCCCGCATGGACATCTTTCGGCTGTTCAACCCAACGCTCGAGCTGGCGAAGTGGAATCTGATTGTGGCGTCGACGCGCTGCGACTTTCTGCAGCAGGTCACTTACGCCGAAACGTTGAAGATTTTTACGTGGGTAAGCAAGATTGGCAATTCCAGTTTCGTGGTCGATCACGCTCTGCAAAACGCGTCCGGCGAGTGGGTCGCGCGCGGACAAGCCGTCCTGCTTGCCTACGACTACACAGCGAAGCAGAGCATCCCGCTGTGGCCGGAGGTGCGTGCGGCGCTCGCCGAGCACGCCATCGGTCCCGAGGATGCGCCGCCGCTGCGGGCGATGTAGAGCAGCAACCGGCGGTGAACGGGCCACGCAACCGTATAGTCGAGCCGGATCACTCGGATCCGGTGCCTTCGAACCGGATACAGCGCTAAGGGGGAACGAACATGACGACGACTGTTGAAAACAGCGGCCTTGCCATGTTTTCACTGGCAGGGCGGCGCGCCATCGTGACCGGAGCCAGCCGCGGCATTGGCAAGGGCTTGGCCATCGGGCTGGCGGACGCCGGCGCAGACCTTGCGCTGGTCGCAAGGGATGTCGCGGCATTGACCGAAGTGAAAGAGCTGATCCAGTCGAAACATCCTGAACGAAGAGTTGACGTATTTTCCTGCGATGTGCGGGATACAGCCGCAATTACTCGAACCGTTGAGGAGATTGCGGCGCGGGGACCCATCGACATTCTGGTGAACAACGCCGGACTCAACATCCGCACCCCTGCGCTTGAGGTCACCGAGGAAGAGTGGCAGACCATCGTCGACACCGATTTGCGCGGCGCGTTCTTCATGGCGCAGCAGGTCGGGAAACACATGGTGGCGCAAAAGAAAGGCAGTATCATCAACATCTCGTCGGTTGGCGGGCACGTCGCCCTGCGTACGGGCGTCGTCTACGCCGCGGCGAAAGCGGGAGTCATCCAGATGACAAAGGTGCTCGCGCTCGAGTGGGGGAAGTACAACGTCCGCGTCAACGGCATTGCGCCGTGGTATTTCCGGACGCCGCTGACCGAGAAGTTGCTGGACAATCCGGAATACCTCGCGGACATTCTGGCGCGGACGCCCTTGAAGCGGGTCGGGGACGTGTCGGAACTCGTAGGCCCCACGGTGTTCCTGGCGTCCGACGCCTCCAGTTACATGACCGGACACACGCTGTTCGTCGACGGCGGGATGACGGTTTACGGATTTTAGCGAAGTCGTCCTAGAGCTGCCAAGAAAGTCTACGCGCTGGTGGTGCCGCTGAGGTTCATCCGGCGCGTCAGGAACGCGGTGTGGGCCGACTGCTCCAAGCGGTCGTCCAGAGGTTCCAATTCGACATTCCACCCGGCGTAATTGAGCGCGGTCTGCAAAATCAGGTCGGCCAACGCCGGGTTTTTCGGCAACAGCGGGCCGTGGATGTAGGTGCCGAAGATGTTCTTATAGCGCACGCCTTCCTTGCCGTCCTGTCCGTTGTTGCCGTGTCCGCGAATTACGGTGCCGAGCGGCGCGTGGTTGTGCGTCGTCCGGCCGCCGTGGTTCTCAAACCCGACAATCGTGCCGCACTCCTCGGACTGAATGGCGATATTCCCAATCAGCCGCGGAGAGCCAGCTTCGGTCCGCAGGTCTAACAGTTCGAGTCCCGGAACCTTGGTCCCGTCGGGGAGCTGGTAATACTCGCCGAGCAGTTGGTAGCCGCCACACACGGCAAGCACGGGCAGGCCCGATTCCACCGCCGCTTTCCACTCGTCGCGGGCCCGACGGAGCGTACGCCCGACGATTTCCTGTTCGCGGTCGGAACCGCCGCCGAGCAGGACTAGATTGTACTCAGACGGTCGAGCCTCCTCGGCGCTGGTCACGTTCCGAACCTCCACGGGAATGCCCCGCCACTCCAATCGCCTCCGCAGCGTCAGGATGTTCCCCTTGTCGGCGTACAGGTTCAACAGGTCAGGATACAGATGCGCGATACATATGGGACGGTTCATCAGCCGCGATTCGCTCCTTCAACAAGTCTGCCATCGGATAGAGAGCCGTATAGGTGGACAGGACGTACACGTTCGATCCCGCTTCAAAACCGGCCACTTCAAGGGCGCGGTCCAAGCCGGCGCCGAGATCGGGCACAGACTCCAGAATTTCCGTCGGCAATCCTGCGTACTTCAGGCGCAGCGCCATGTCCTCCGCGCGCAGCCCCGTGGTCACGCAGTACCGGACGGAATCGTCCTCGGCAATCAACTCGAAGTCGGCGTCCCACAGCCAAGAGACATCCTTGCCGTCGGCGGCGAGGTCGTTGATGGCCACGCACAAAACTTTTGGCCCAGGTTCTGCGAGAATCGCCTGCAAAACACTGTCGCAGCCCGTCGGATTCTTGATCAGGTTCAGCACCGACGCGGGCTTGGTCGCAAAGCTCTGCATCCGGCCGAGCGGAGTGCGGTAGTTCGCGAAGCCGCGCGCAATGTCGGCAGCGTCCAGGCCGCACACGCGTGCGACTGTCACTGCGCACAGGGCGTTGTACACGTTAAAGATGCCGCGCACGGGCAGCGAAAAGCTGACCGTAGGCAAATCGCCTTGTTTTACTTGCAGCGTGCTGCCGGCAAAGGAGCCCACAAAATCCGGGACAGGGGCGAAAAAGTCACAGTTCGGGCAACGGTAGACGCCGAGTTGTCCGTAGAAAAATCCTTCGTAGTGGAGCTCGTGGCCGCACTGCAGGCAGAACGCGCCGTCGCGCATCTGCTCCCGGTGCTCGCGGCGCAAGTGCTGTTTCGCCATGCCAAAGTAGACGACCGACTTTCCGTAGGAGAGGCCGATGTGGCGGGCCAGCGGATCGTCCCCGTTGAGGACCAGCACCGCGTCTGTCTTGCGCAGCCCTTCGAGCAGCTTTTGCAGCGTGGTGTCGAGTTCCCCGTACCGATCCAGTTGGTCCCGGAACACGTTGGTGACGGCGGCCACTTTGATGGGGAACTTGTCCGCCACCAGCGGCAGGGTGGCCTCGTCGATTTCAAAGAGCGCCGTCTTGCGGCGAAGCCGTCCAAACCACGTGGTGTGGCGCAGCAATGCGGTCGCCAGTCCTTGCGGCAGATTGGCGCCCTCCGCATTGTGAATGACAGGCGCCTGTTCTTGCAGCGCACTGCTAATCAACCTTGCTGTGGTGGTCTTGCCATTGGTCCCCGTCACCACGACGCATCGGTCGAGTTGCCGACCGAGCCGGTCCAGCAGCTTGGGGGACACTCTCAGAGCGAGTTTGCCCGGCAAACTCGTCGCGCGCTTTCGCAGTAGAGTCAAGAGGAGCAGGACAAGTTTACCGACCCAGACTCCGAACACTTATATTCATCCCCTTGGTGAGGTTGTCCGAACAGTGGGGTTACATCAACCCCTGTTCGGACACGCACGTAATGTCGTTCGCATGTAGTCCAAAACTTTTGCGTCCATCACGGGTTCCTCCGTCCACCGCTCGTCGAAGTTTTCCGTGAGGAAGTAGGCCTTCAGGGCCTGTTTCGTGGCCGCGTCGTAGTCGCTACCGGGGCCTGGCTGATACCCGGCTGTGCGCAGCAGGTCCTTGACTTCTCGCAATGTCTCTCCTTCGAGCGCAAGCACGTCTTCGGGGCGCGTCCGCTCAAAGTACAGGCGGTGCAGCTTCAGCACCCGGCTGAGTTCGTCGATAGGATTCGGGTGGTCATCGACGCGAATGTCCACGTAGCGGTCGTTGTAACCGCCGTAACCACCACTAGGCTTGACCACGAGCAACGCTGCCGACTGCATTCCGCGCTTATCGCCGCCTGCCGCCTGGCCTGCGGCAAGGGCTGCGACAAGGCGTTCCGGCAAGGGAGCGTCCGTGGACTTGAACGTCCGCACCATCGCTTCCACCACGCCGGGGCCGGCGAGGATGTTGCCCTGGCAAGCAATCCCCGGCTCCGCGATGCCGCCGGCCCAGTCGAAGCACTCGCGCCCGGTGAAAGTGGCGCTGCGGCCGCGTACGTCGACAATGCCGACCTGGCGAAGTTCCCTGTCCGGGTCGTCCGCCAGCAGCGACTGAAGCACTTCTTCGGGCGACTGACCCTCCTTGAGGAGTGCCAGTCCGCGCGGGCCGAACGACGTGTTGCAGAACGACTGCGTGGCGACCGCGCCAGCCGCGGAATCGGCCCATGGAACAAAGGCCCCGACGGACAGGAATTTGGATTGAACCGCCACGCCAATCTCGTTCGTCTCGAGGTCACAAGCCACGATGGAAAACGTGGAGATGGCGGGCAAACCGTTGTGATACACCCATTTGGACACCGAGCAACACCGTCCTTGTCCGAACTCATGTACGGTTTCCGCAGAACGTTGTCGTATGGATTATACTATATCGTGAAGGACGAGGCCCCTGACAAGTTGCGGGGTTCTCGAACAGAAGGGGAGTGGAGACGTTGTTCCAGGCGACGGAGTTGAACCATCGGACGAAAGAAGAGTTTTACAATGCTCTCGCTGAACAGGTGACCCATCTGATTGCCGGCGAGACCAACGAGATTGCGAACCTGAGCAACGTGTCCGCTCTGCTCGGCGTATACCTTAAGGACATCAACTGGGTCGGGTTTTACCTGTGGTACGAATCGGAGCAGACGCTGATTCTCGGCCCGTTCCAGGGAAAACCTGCGTGCATCCGGATTCCGGCAGGAAAAGGGGTCTGCGGTACTGCCGTGGCGACGCGCCAGGTCCAGGTGGTGCCGGACGTCTTTGCGTTCCCGGGACACATCGCGTGCGATCCCGATTCCCGCTCTGAAATTGTCCTGCCGATGGTCGCAAACGGCCGCCTGATTGGCGTCCTGGACATCGACAGCCCAGTGCCGAACCGTTTTGACGAGGCCGATGCGGAAGGGTTGCAGAAAGTCGTCGATGCGCTGGTTGCAGGCACCCATTTCGCCGACCGATAACAACGGTGATGCGGCCTGGAGGAGACGGGTCAACCAGTCGAATCAGGTCACAGGGAGGAACTAATCGATGGAATTTTACGGATACAAGAAGTGTTCAACCTGCCGCGAAGCGCACAAATACCTCTCGGCTGGAGGGATGAACCTTCCGTTTGTCGACTTTGTGGCACAGCCGCCGACGAAGGAAGTCCTGCAGTCGTGGGTGGAAAAACTCGGCCAGGGCGTTCTCCCGTTCGTCAATACCAAGGGGACGCGGTACCGGGAGCTCGGATTGAAGGACCAGTCCCTGTCGGAGGAAGAGTGGATGGATTTGCTGTCGAAGGACGGGAAACTGCTGAAACGTCCGGTGTTGGTAACGGACGAAGAAATTGTCGTCGGCTTTGACAAAGCAGCATACGATCGGATTTTGCAGAGGGGCTGACGGAATGCCGCGGCTGTTTTATGGCGTGACGCTCCCCGATTCCGTTCGGGGACAGGTGGCGCGGCTGCAAGGAGAGTTGAAACAGCTCGGGGTGCGCGCCGGGAACTGGTCCGCCCCCGACTTGTTCCACATCACCGTCTTGTTCCTTGGGGAGCTGGATGTGTCGCACAGACCTTGGCTGGACGAAGTCGGTGAGTTTGCGGCGCGCCAGGTGGCGCCGTTTCAACTGACATTGTCCCACGTCGGCGCATTTGAAAGGAACCGCGTGCTCTGGCTTGGCCTGGAACCGGACGCCGGCTGTGCGAGCTTGGCGGAGTTGAACCGCGCCGTCCGCTCGAAATTCGAAGAGAACCCCGTTGTTCTGCTCGAGTCGAGGCCGTACCGCCCGCACCTTACACTGGCGAGAAAGCTGGACGTCGCATCGTACCAAGGTGTGAAACCGACTTTCTCAGACGCGATGGAACGCCTGGTGCTCCCAGTTGATCACCTGTGCCTGTTTGAGTCGAGGCGCGAAGGTGGTCGGCTGGTGTATCCCGTCCTGCGCAGGTTCGCGCTGTCCGGGAGTTAGACTCGACCGAACATCCCCAACCTCAGCATTGTGAAAAAGCGGCCCGTGCTTACGCGCGGCGCCGCTTTTCTTCGTAGCAGATGAGGCCCATCGCGTCGAGGACGACGTCGATGTCGAGCACTTCGATATTGGGGCCGGGCTCGTACCCTTGGCTTCTCAGGTCGGAGACAATCCACTCCCGCAGGGCTGCAACGACTTCCTCCACAGGGACGCCAGGCTGGTAGACGCGGGCGATAAGCGCTGCCATTTCGTCGGCGCAGCGACGGGTGCCCGCAATCGCCTCGGCCTTCGGAGACTTGCCAAAGTGTGTGTGGTACACCCAGCGGAAGGGCAGGGGTTCGAGCATGTTAAGCGTTCGGTGCACCGCTACCGGGTCGAAATCCACAGGCGACGTGGAGGGCATCACCCACTCGAAGTTCCAGCCCGTAAATCCAGTGACGTAGCGAATGCCCACGGCGTCACCCGCGTAGAGCGCGTCCGACACCGGATCAAGAATAGTGAAATGGTGCTTGGCGTGGCCAGGGGAGTCGTAGAACGTCAAGGTGCGCTTGCCGATGTTGAGGGTTGTCTCGTGTTCGCGGACGAGGATGCGCGATTCCGGGACCGGTTTGATGGAGCCGAAGAGCGCTTCAGTCCGCTCGCCGTACACCTGTGTGGCCCCGGCCCACAGTTTGGACGGGTCTACCATGTGGCGGGCGCCGCGGGGATGAACCACCAATGTGGCGTTCGGCGCAACCTCCATCAAGTGCCCTGCGCCGCCCGCGTGGTCCAGATGGACGTGCGTGACAATCACGTAGTCCAGCATCTCTGGGGTCACGCCGAGGTCTCGCAGACCAGCGACGAGGATCTCGTGTGACTTAGCTGATCCCGGGTCCACGATAGCCAGTTTTTCATCCCGTATCAAATAGGCGCCGGAGCGATACGGGGTGTCTTGTTCAAACAAATCAATCAGCCATACGTCATTACCCATATCCACGATGGACTTGGTCGTCATTTTCACCGATCCTTTCGAAACCATGTTCCTCGTCGTTCGCGCCCCTGAGCGTTTTTATGCGATCCGCTGCGAGACATCTCCTTGCGCTCCCGCCACGTCAGGGGGACCGTGGTGCTCGAGCGGGCAACCGGAGAGCTCCGGCGGGATGTCGCCGCGGACTCTTGGCGCGCGCGCCAGGTGCCAAGTTGCGCCGGTTTGGTCTGTCTCCGACTTCGCAGGTGGTGGACATTCGCGCTTTGGCGCTGCGACACAGTGCGGCGGGGGAGCTCTGGTTCTTCCGAACGGAGTTTGCGGTCGCGCAATTGCTCAACGTCTTCCACCGGGATGACCTCGGCCAGTTGGTCGCTTTCCGGCTCTACATCCAAGGTATACCGCGAGATGGACAACAACATGCCGACTGCCATCATGTTCATCACCAGCGACGTACCGCCGTAGCTGATGAACGGCAGCGGGATCCCGGTGACCGGAAGCAGTCCGGTCACGGCTCCGAGGTTGATGATGGTCTTGAGGGTGATCATGCCGGTCAGGCCGACAGCCAACAGCGCCCCAAACCGGTCCGGAGAGTGGCGCGCCGTGTAAAATCCGCGCCAGATGAGGACGCCGAACGTGGTGAGCAACGCGACGGCGCCGACCAGGCCCCACTCTTCCGTAAAGATAGCGAAAATGAAATCGGTAAAGGGATACGGCAGGTAGCCGAGTTTTTCCAGGCTCATGTCAAAGCCGCGGCCGAACCAGCCGCCCGCGGAGATGGCTGTCAGTCCGTGAATCAACTGATACGCTTCGTTGTTTGCGTGATCAAATGGGTGCAACCATGCCGTGATTCGATCGGATCGATACGACTCCAGGAACGCCAGGCCTATCAACACTGGCGCCAAGGCGCCGCCGAGGACGATGAGGGGTTTCAGGCGGGCGCCGGAAGCAAACACCACGACCATGCATGTCGCCAGCAGGGTCATCGCCGTGCCCATGTCCGGCTCCAGGAAGATCAGGCCAAACGTGATTGCGGCGACGATGAGAGCGGGCAGCAGACCGCGCTTGAAGTTATGGATGAGCGCTACTTGTTTGGTGAAGAAGAACGCGCAGTAGACAACCGTGACAATGATGGCCAGTTCGGACGGTTGCAAGTGCATGCCGCCCGAGCCAATCCAGCGCCGACCGCCGTTTGCGGTCGTCCCGATTCCCGGGATCAGCACGAGCAACAACAATAGCCAACTGCCGACCACCAGGAGTACGCTATACCTGTACCAGAATTTGTAGGGAATCCGACTGACGAGGAACATGGCGGCGAGGCCGATTCCGCTCCACATGAGCTGTCGTACTGCAAAGTATGCAGGCGGGTAGCCGTAGGCTTGAATGGCAACGGCTGTACTGGCGGAATAGACGGTGAGTACACCGACGCCACACAGTATCAGTACGGTGAAGAACATGACATAATCCATCTGGTGTCGTTCCTGTTGCACGCGCGTCACCATCCCAACCAGTCTGCACAAAGGAAACTTGTTCGACATCGGTTGTTCGTTCCCCTGCAAAGTTGAGTCGCGCCCTCGCGGTAACGCCAATGCCCACATTCACCAGTGCAGCGCACATAGGGCTCCGCTATAATAGAATGGATACGGAACGAAGAAGACTGAAGAAATTGGGGTGAAGGCGCGTGCGCCGATTACATCCGTACGTGGACGTTCCGTATCCGGTCGTCTTGGCACACCAGGGAAGTTGTACGAAGGCTCCGAGCAACACGCTTCCCGCATTCGAAATCGCCGTTCGCGAAGGGGCAGACGTCCTCGAGACGGACATGCACTGGACGAAGGACGGCTGTATGGTTCTGTGCCACGACGAGACGGTCGACCGTACCAGCAACGGTGAAGGTCCAATCAAGGATTTTACGCTCGAAGAATTGAAGCAACTGGACTTTGGCTATCGGTTCACGCCCGACGGCGGGAAGACGTACCCGTATCGCGGACGTGGCGTACAGATTCCCACGTTGCGCGAAGTCGTCCAAGCCTTTCCGGACATCCGGATCAACGTCGACATCAAGCCGAGCCATCCCGTCTACTTGCAACGCCTGATTCGGGAGATTTGCGAGTTGGGCGCGGAGTCGCGGATCCTGATTGCGTCGTTTCACCACAACGTGTTACAACGGTTTCGGGAGATGAACCCGTCGATTGCAACCAGCGCTTCGGTGCGCGAGGCTGGTTTTTTCTGCGCTCGCTTGTGGGCGGGGCGTGGCCATCGGCGGCGCATGCCGTTCGATGCGTTTCAGGTGCCCGTCACCGCCTTTGGCATCCCTGTTGTCACCAAGCGCTTTGTCGAATGCGCCCATCGGGCCGGAAAGAAAGTGCACGTGTGGACCGTTGACGACCCAAAAATCATGGTCGAACTGCTGAAACTGGGCGTGGACGGCATTGTCACCAATCGTCCGGACATCGCGGTCCTGGCTCGCCAGCAGTTCTATGCGGAAGCACACGCGTCGTAGTAAGGAGAGGGAACGGTGGAGACACTGCGGAGAAATTTTCGCGAACTGGACTTTACGCTCATCGGCGTACTACTCGTCCTCGCGGTGTACAGTTGCGTCGCACTGCTTGCGGCGACCTACGGCAAGACTGGCGATTCGATTCCGACTCATATTGTGCCGAAGCAGATTTTCTTTGAAGTGCTTGGATTGATAGCGATGCTGTTGACTGCGGCGTACGACTACCGGTCATTGCGCAAAATCTGCTGGTGGCTGTACGGCATCTCCATCGTTCTTTTGATTGTGGTCTTCGCGTTTCACGATCGGCAGGGCGCCCATTCCTGGATTCCGCTTGGAATCCTGGCTTTTCAGCCATCGGAGTTTGCAAAACTCACACTGATCACGGCGGTGGCGACGCACATGGCGACGGTCGACGAGTCAGAGTTTCCCGATTACGGGTTCCGCAACCTCTGGCAGATTGGCGCCATGTTTGTCCTCCCGTTTCTCCTGACGTTGAAGGAACCCGCGCTCGGCCAGGCGTTGGTCATGTTTGCCATCACCTTGGTCATGTTCCTGGTCTTTGCCAAACGGGGGCACTTTGTCGTGTTGGTCGCCTGCATTGTCGCCGTGGTCATCGGGCTGGTCGTGGTCGCCACGCAATTTCCGAAGGAGTCTACCCAGTTTATCAACGATGTGCTGGTGAAACATGGCTTGCTGAAGCCGTTCCAGGCAGACCGCATTGAGACGTGGCTCAATCCAGGGGCTGATCCGCTGAACACCGGGTACAATGTCCGGCAGGCGCAAATTGCCGTCGGTTCCGGCCAGATCTTTGGCGAAGGTTTGTTCAACGGCATCGAGACGCGCGGCAGCTGGATCCCCAACCAGTGGACAGACTACATCTTCACAGCCATCGCTGAAGAGTTTGGGTTCATCGGTTCCAGCGTGCTGATTCTCTTGTACATCATTCTCATCTATCGCTTGGTCCGCATTGCCGGCACCGCGCAGGACACGTTCGGCACCTACATTGTCATGGGCCTCGTCGGCATGTTCGCGTTCCAGGTCTTTGAGAATATCGGGATGGACATGTATCTGAGTCCTTCCACAGGGATTACGCTGCCGTTCATCAGTTACGGAGGAAGTTCGCTCATTGTCAACTACATAGCCATCGGACTCGCCCTGAGCGTGGCGCTGCGGAGAAAGAAACTCCGTTTCAATTAGCCAAATCCGCGCCGCGAGTTTTCTGTATACGAGCAATCCCTGCGGATACACTACGTGTATTCTAGCGATGGGGAGGCTCGGATATGGTATTTCGGTTCCGTGGCGTTCCGGTGCGGGAAATCAATGGACTGCCATATGCGGCGCATCAGATTGGCGAGAACCAGTGGCAAATCGTGATCGAAAACTGCGAAAGGTACCCGGCTGGGTACACGTTTGCACCGGTTTACGGGTCGTACGAAGAGGCGCTGCAGGCTCTGGAGCAGTGGCCGAACGGAGTCCACGCAAACCGGGCAGCGCTGTCCGGCGACGACACCGGTTCCGCCTTCCTCGGGCAGTGCGAAAGTTAACTTCGGCAGGACGCCAGACTTGCATCTGGCGTCTTTTTTCTGACGGCGCGCCCATCCGCATTGCGCAACCCGAACGAGCGTGAGACAATGAGTCTCGCAAAGTTTGGTAGGGAGGCGTTCTAGTGCGAGTACAATTGGCGGACCGGATGAACAGGTTGCCGAAGCAATTTTTCGCGAGTCTGGTGGCGAAGGTGAACGCTCGCGTGCAGGCAGGCTACGACGTGATTAACCTAGGTCAAGGAAACCCGGACTTACCCACCCCGGGCCACGTGGTAGAGGCGCTGCGCACTGCCGCGCTCGACCCAAAGACGCACCGCTATCCGCCGTTCACCGGATTACCCAAACTGAAGCAGGCCGCTGCGGAATTTTACGGGCGGGAGTACGGTGTGACACTCGACCCGGAGACCGAAGTCGCCGTGTTGTTCGGGGGGAAGACCGGGCTGGTGGAACTGAGCGAGATTTACCTGAATCCGGGAGACGTTGCCTTGGTCCCGGACCCCGGTTACCCCGACTACTGGAGCGGAATTGCGCTGGCCGGAGGGCGAATGGTGACCATGCCGTTGCTGGCGGAAAACCAGTTCTTGCCGGACTTGCAACGCATTTCGCCCAGTGATGCTGCCAAGGCGAAGTTGATGTTCCTCAACTACCCCAACAACCCTACTGGGGCGGTCGCCACGTTGGACTTCTTCAAGGAGGTCGTCCGGTTTGCCGAGCAGACCGGAATCTTGGTCGTCCACGACTTCGCTTACGGCGCGATTGGCTTCGACGGTGTCAAGCCTCCGTCCTTTCTCCAGGTTCCGGGCGCGAAAGAGTGCGGCGTTGAAATTTACACCTTGAGCAAGACGTATAACATGGCAGGCTGGCGGATTGCGTTCGCCGTTGGGAACGCAGAGGTCATCTCGGCCATCAACCTGCTGCAGGACCACTATTACGTCTCGCTGTTTGCGGCGGTGCAACTCGCAGGGGCTGCGGCGCTCAGCGGATCGCAGGACTGTGTGCGGGAACTCGTCGAAACGTACGAACGCCGCCGCAACGCCTTTGTCTCCTCGCTGAACGAGCGCGGGATCACCTGTCCGGCGCCGAAAGGATCTTTTTTTGTCTGGATGCCGGTGCCCGAGGGCTTCCAATCCGAATCGTTTGCCGACTTTTTGCTCACCCAGGCAAATGTGGCGGTCGCGCCGGGAATCGGTTTCGGTCCCTGCGGAGACCAGTACGTCCGCATCGGCCTGTTGACGACGGAGGACCGGTTGCAAGAAGCGGCGGAGCGCATTGCCGGTGCCCTCGAGGTCGGCCGCGCCTGACAGTCCCGATAGCACACTTCAAGAAAACGCTGGACGTACCCAAGCTGCCAGGTTGGCGCCAGGGTACGTCCAGATTCTTTCTATGGGCGTTCAGGGCCTTCGCCGGGTTGCGTCTTGCTGCGGAACTTGTCCGCGAGCTCTATCAACCAGATGCGGTGATACGGTACCTGGTACAACACCGGTTCGATTCGGGAGTCGCCCGGTCCGAGCCGGTACATCCAGATGGTGGTTTCGTTCTGTATGCCTTCGTGCATCCGAATGCCGAGGTGGATTGAGTCCCGGTACCCGTTCTTGTAGGCAATCGCCCCCAACTGCCCGTGCAGTTCCGCAACCATCGGCCGGAAGCGCGGGTTGCGCATGACGGGAACGTCCATCCAAGGTGTGAAACCGTCTGGCCCGGTGGTTACCCGCTGTTCGGTTTCGATGATTACGACTTCGGCTCCAGACAACGGTTGCTGGGTGCGGCCGTCTATGACCCGAATCCGGAGCTTCGCCGTTGGCCACGGCATGTAGGGCGAGAAGAAACCCGACGGCTGTGGCAACTGGCCGGTATCGGTCGTCTCCGGTTGCCTATCCGTTGGCGAAGGTTGAGTTGGATTCGCCGGTGGAGCTGCCTGTTGCTGGGGTGGCCGGACGTTGGGCTGGTTGTCCGACGGAACCGCCAGCGTTGGAATGGCTTCGCCGCCGCTTTGCGCTTCACGCACGCCCGATTTGGGGAGACCGACATCTCCAGCATCCGGAAGCGACCACAGCGCGAGCGCAATGGCAACTAGCCAAATGCTGAGCGACTTGTTTGAAGGGAACCACTTTTTCACGGTGCGACTCCTCCTGAATGTCACCTGATTTGCCGCAATGCTCTATCCACGTAGTAGAACTGCAGAATCTGGATGTAGTTGCGGCCGCGGGTCGCCCAGTACTGCGAACCCCACTGCGCCATTTTCTGCGCGTTGCGATACTGCCAGTTGGGATCATTGCGATACCCGGCGCGATAATTGAGCTCAATGATTTCTCCATTTGGCTTGCAGTAGGCAAAGCGGCGGACTGCCTGCACGGCGCGGTCTGTTTCGGTTTGCCTGGACCACGCTCGATAGGTCTGGAAGTTGACCGTGTTGTCCACGTCGAACGTGAACCCGTCAATCGTCACTGGGTGCAAGTGATGGTACCAGGCGAACATCTTGATGGCCATTGCCCCGGCTTTGAGTGACTCTGGGTGCCAAGACGGTATCCATTCGTTCGGCAGTACGTCCGCGCAATACTGTTCGAAAGGAACCGTTTTTACCCAGACAATGCGCCCGCGCGGGTCGGACTCGCCACTTGGGTTTTCTTCGCGAATGGCAACCCGGACCACGGAGGGTACCGACGTATTGTAGATTGTGTTTGTCGCATGTGCTGTCGCTGGAAACAGACAGCCAGACACGATATAGACCAGACAAGCAACACTGGCAAGGACAGACTTTTTCATAAACCTCCCCCTGTTTCCGAAAGGTACTGGCTATACCATTCCCATTTCTTCGCCATCCATGCACCGAGCCGTGCACCCTGTCGGGGGCACCCCTGTCGGGGGCACCCCTGACGGGCGCCCTGACGGGCGCCCCCCCTCATGACTTCCGGGAGGGGAACGGCTACAATGAGGGATACAACACACTGAATGGAATGAATATTGTGCAACAATTGCGGATGTGATTCGATAGGGGGTACGGCGATGTGGAGAAGTTGAACCTGACTGGCAAGACGCAGCATACTGCGGACGATGCCTTGAAGGGGTTGTCCGCAGTGTTTGTCGACGGGGACAGGGTTTTCATCGACAATGGAGCAATTCACGGCAAGAGCCAGTTGGAGAAGAATCTAACATTTGTCAAAACCAAGGACGAGTTGCAAAATCCTCGGGAAATATTGGTGTTCTGGATCACCTTGAAGCGATTTGACGGCGTTCAGGGTTTTTTCGGCGCGATGCCGTACGTTTTGCTTATTGACGATGCAGCTCGTCAGGGGTATAAATCTCTTGCAGAGCAAGTCAACAAGATGGAGAAGGCGGTCAAGGGGCAAGTGGATTTGACCGGTGTGCCAGAGGCCGTGATCCACCGTGTTCGCGACTTTCTCAGGCAAGTGAGACCGGACCTCTGGGAACACGCGGCGCCTGCCTTTCGAGCGGCTTTTACAGAGTAGAGAGGGGTAGTTCATTGGACCAAACGGAAACACCGCTGTTCACGGGACTGTTGAATCACATCAAGCGCCAGCCAGTCCAGTTTCACATCCCAGGCCACAAGCGCGGAAAAGGCATGGAATCAGAATTCCAGGAATTCGTAGGAATCAACGCTCTCTCACTGGATCAGATCAACATCGCGCCACTGGATGATCTGCACCATCCGACAGGATATATCAAACAGGCCCAGGAATTAGCGGCGGAAGCGTTTGGGGCAGATCACACATTCTTCTCAGTACAGGGGACGAGCACCGCAATCATGACGATGGTGATGGCAGCCGTCGGGCCTGGTGACAAGATTCTCGTCCCGCGCAACGTGCACAAATCGGTCTTGACGGCCATCATGCTCGCCGATGCATACCCTGTGTTCCTGCACCCGGAAGTAGATCACGAGCTCGGGATTATGCACGGGTTGTCCGTAGAGACCGTCGAAGAGGGGCTTCGCCAACACCCGGACGCAAAAGCTCTGGTTGTCATTAATCCCACCTACTTCGGGGTGGCGGCGGACCTCAAGCGGATTGTGCAGATTGCGCATGAACACGGAGTACCCGTATTGGTCGACGAGGCGCACGGCGTGCTGACGCCATTTCACGAGCGCCTGCCCATCTCCGCCATGGAAGCTGGGGCAGACATGGCGGCCACGAGTGTGCACAAACTAGGCGCATCCATGACGCAGTCCAGCATCCTCAACATGCGCGAGGGACTCATAGATCCGCGCCACGTTCAAGTTATCCTGAGCATGTTGACCACCACGTCGACGTCGTATCTGCTGCTCGCATCGCTTGACGTAGCGAGAAAGCAATTGGCGCTTCACGGGCGGGAACGAGTACAAAGGGCAATTGAACTGGCGGAAGACGCCCGCCGCCGCATCAACGAAATTCCGGGGCTCTATTGCCCGGGAGATGAAATCCTGCGCAACAGCGCAACCTTTGCTCTCGACCCGACCAAGTTGACGGTATGCGTCAAGGACCTCGGCGTTCGCGGGTACGACGTGGAGCGAATTCTGCGCGAAGAGTTCAACATCGAAGTGGAACTGAGTGACCTGTACAATATTCTGTGCATTGTCACGTGGGGCGATGAACCGTCCGACATCGACCGTCTGGTCGAAGCCTTGCGGCAGATTTCAACCTTGTATGCGGATCGGATTGGTCGGCGCCAGGTAGAGGTCAAGACGCCGTCGATGCCTGTACTGAACAAATCGCCTAGGCAGGCGTTTTACGCCCAGACGGAAATCGTCCCGTTACAGGAGTCCGTCGGCAGGACGATTGCCGAAATGATTATGGTCTACCCGCCTGGAATTCCAATCTTGTTGCCCGGTGAACTTGTCACGCAGGACAACATCGACTACATTGAGGAAAATCTGCGGGCCGGATTGCCGGTGCAGGGGCCGGATGACCCTGAGATTCGGTTCGTCAAGGTTTTGAAATAACACCGAGGGCCACCGCAACAGCGCGGTGGCTTTGCTGTTGTACAGTAGTTTTTGGAATTGGGCTATACTGAGAGCGAATACGTGATGGAGGTGTACGATTTGGCAGAGTTGGTAGTAGGGCAAGCGGCACCCGATTTTTCGCTTCCTGCGCAAACCGGGGAAACGGTTTCTCTGAAAGATTGCCGGGGAAAAATCGTCGTTCTGTTCTTTTACCCGAAAGATAATACGCCGGGATGCACGAAGGAAGCTTGTTCGTTTCGGGACCTCAGCCAAGAGTTCGCGGACGCGGGCGCCGTCGTGTACGGTGTCTCCAAAGATTCACTGCAGTCGCACGACAAGTTCGCGCGAAAGTACGAATTGACCATGCCGCTGCTGGCGGACACAAACGGCGAAGTGTGCCGAGCGTACGGAGTGCTGAAGGAAAAAAGCATGTTCGGCAAGAAGGTGTTCGGCATTGAACGGACGACATTCGTAATCGATCGCGATGGCAACATTGCGAAGATCTATCCGAAGGTGAAAGTCGAAGGGCACGCGGAAGCGGTGCTCGCCTTCGTGCAATCCCTTGCCCAGGCGTGATAGCCCATACCGGCACAGTGGCATTGCGGTATAATGATGGCGAAGGGAGTTGGTCAGGCGTGATTACATTGACTGACAGCGCCGCCGCAAAACTTCGGGAGATGATTGCTGGTCGGGGGAAAGACGAGAGCGCACTGCGCATTTACATCAAACCCGGCGGCTGCAGTGGTTTCAGCTATGGAATGGCATTGGACGGTCCCAAGGATTCCGATTTGAAATACGACATTAAAGGCGTGCAAGTGGTGATTGACAAGGACAGCCTGGAATTGGTGGACGGGTCTGAAGTCGACTACGTCGATGATTTTTCCGGGCAAGGATTTCGCATCGTCAACCCAAACGCAACGTCGACGTGTGGATGTGGAGCGAGTTTCCGTACGGCTGCACAGGCAGGTCAACCGGGCTCCTGTGACGTTTAATCGAAGTAGAAGAGCCTGGGGTGAAATTCTCCCGCCAGGCTCTTTCTATGTTGGTCTGCAAATCGCGTTGGCTTGCGGGCGGTTTCGGGCAATGCCCGATGATATGCCGTTCGCCGGTCTTGGAAGGGGATGACCGTGGCGTATTTCGAGAAGGTTTTGAAGGATCCGGTTCACGATGAAATCCTTGTGGACGACCCCTGGATCTGGCGTTTGATCAACACCTCCTGCGTACAACGTCTGCGCCGGATCCGCCAGTTAGGTACTTCGTATCTGACGTTTCACGGCGCCGAGCACAGTCGTTTCACTCATTCGCTTGGTGCGTACGAAACGATGCGCCGGGTCATCGGCCACCTGCAGCGCGAGTACGGTTGGCCCAGCACGCAGCGGGAGCGGCGGTTGGCGTTGTCGGCCGCTCTGTTGCACGACGTCGGCCACGGTCCGTTTTCGCATACGTTTGAGAGCATCTATCCGGTTCACCATGAACTCTGGACGCAGCGGATTATTCTCGAGGACGAAGAACTCCAGTCCGTGCTGGCAGAGGTGGATCCCGAGTTCGCCGCGGATCTGGTGGGGATTTTGCGCAAGGACGGGCGATTCCCGTACATCCAACAGTTGATCACGAGTCAGCTCGACGTCGACCGCATGGACTACTTGTTGCGCGACGCCCTGCACACGGGGGTGAGCTACGGACGGTTTGAACTGGCCCGGCTGATTCGGTCTCTGGCCCTTCAGGAAGGCACGGTGCTGCTTAAACAAAGCGGATTGCACACTGCGGAACAGTACATACTCGCGCGGTACTTTATGTACACACAGGTGTATTTGCATCCTGTGACCATCGGCAGTGACATCTTGGTCGGTCAGATCTTGCGGAGAGTCGGGGAACTGTGGTCTGCCGGCGAACGAGTGGACATGCCGGCCGAATTGGCCGCTCTGTTTGCCGCTGAAGCGAATGTCTCGGTCAAGGACTACCTGGCCATTGACGAGTCCACTCTCCAATACGCCTTTCGGCGCTGGTCTCTCGCGGACGACGAGGTCTTAGCGAACCTGTCCAAGCGGTTCCTCGACCGCAAGTTGTTTGCCGCGATTGTCAGACCGGAACCCACGAGTGAAGAATGGGCGGCGCTGCGGACGGCCGCGAGGGCGATGGGTTTTCACCCGGACTACTACGTGTCAGGCAGAGTATCCGAAGTGTCTGCGTACGTGTATCGGGGACAAGGTATCCTGGTCTTAGGCGAAGACGGCCGAGTCACGGAACTCAGCCGCCTGTCCAAGGTGGTTCGGTCGCTCAATCCGGATTCGGAATACAGAGTGTTCCTGCCAAAGGAAATGTTGGAAGACGCTCCGGAACCTCTTCGGAACCGCATTCTCTCCATTGTGCAACCGAGATCCGAGTGAAGGCTAGGGGATGTTGCGCTGTTGCCGTTGTCTGCGGCGGCCGAACCAGAACCACAGAACGGCCAAAAACAGGACGGCACCACCGAAATATGTAAGAGGTTTGAGAATGTGTTCCACTTGGTCCCAGTGTTTTCCGAGTTGGAAGCCTCCCCAAGTCAGGCCGAAGTTCCACGGAAGGGAACCAAGCGCCGAGAAGATGATAAATTTGCCAAGTCGCATGCGAGCCATACCGGCGGGCAGCGAGATGAACGTCCGCATGCCGGGCAACAGGCGCCCGAAAAAGACGGTCCATTCGCCGTAGCGGGTAAACCAGTTTTCTGCTCGTTCCAAGTGCGCGGGACTCAGCAGCACGTACCGACCGTACTTCAGGATGAAAGCTCGTCCACCGGTCCGGCCGATGGCATAGGCGAGCAAACCGCCGACGACATTGGCGATGGTGGAGACCACTACCGCGCCGAGGAAGGACACCTGGTGCATGTACGCCAAGTATCCGGCGTACGGCATAACCAGTTCGCTGGGAATGGGGATACAAACGCTTTCCAGTGTCATGAGCAAAAAGATGGCCAGACTACCGTAGTGAGACACAAAGTTGCTCAGATGTTCTGCCAACCGTACGACCTCCTGACGAAACACTGTACCAGCCTTGTCTATGGTACATGATTTCCACAGAAATGTGAATGAACTGCTCATGACCATGGTATTGTGTCAGACCACCCGTTGACAGACTTCGCGAATCTCCGCACAATGGGATAGTCATGGACTACAGGACGCATCGGCGTCACAGGTCGGAACTTTTGTTCCGAAATCAACCCGTGTAGAAAGCTGAGGGAATTTCAATGTCCCTGCTTCATTGGTTGTTAAGTTTTGCATACGTGATCATGCAGTTGTTTACAGGGCTCATCGGTGTGTACCAAATTGTGATGTCGGTATTTGGAATTTGGCACCGCAAACAGCCGATTCGACATCAGCCGCAAAAGCGCTTTGCGGTGATTATCGCCGCTCACAATGAGGAGCGTGTCATCGGTCCTTTGATTGACAGTCTGTTGGCGCAGGACTATCCGAAGGAACTGTACGACGTGCACGTCATTGCGGACAACTGCACAGATCACACGAAAGAAGTCGCAAAGCGGCACGGAGCCGTTGTGCACGTTCGCTTCAACCAGGAAAAACGCGGCAAGGGCTTTGCCATCGAGTGGATGTTGGAACGGCTTTGGAACTGGGGCGTCGAGTACGACGCGATTGTCATGTTTGACGCGGACAACCTGGTCGCACCGGATTTTCTGCGGATTATGAACGACAAGCTCATCGAGGGACACAAGGTGATTCAAGGGTATCTCGGCGTCAAGAACCCCTTTGATACTTGGGTCAGCGTGTCGATGGCGATTTCCTATTGGTACAGCAACCGGATGTGGCAAAACGCACGCCAGAACCTGGGGTTGGCATGCTCCCTGGGAGGTACGGGGCTCTGTATCGACATGCCGCTGCTCAAGGAGATGGGGTGGGGCGCGACTGGTTTGACCGAAGACCTGGAATTCGGCGTGCGCTGCGTCGAGCGCGGCATTCTGCCCATTTGGGCGCACGATGCGGTCGTGTACGACGAAAAACCGACCACGCTGCTTGCTTCCATGCGCCAGCGCCTGCGCTGGATGCAAGGCCATTTCCACTGCGCCAAGAATCACATGATGCCGCTCATCAAGGCGGGAATCAAGGAACGCAACCTTGCCAAACTGGACGCGGGGATTTACCTGTTCCAGCCAATGCGGTTCTTGATTCTCTTCTTGACGTCCCTGATGCTTTTATTGCAGGTGTCGACTCCAGAGACGACGCTGATGTCGCACCTTACGGCGCTGTTGCCGACGAGCTTCTGGGTCGTTGTGAACGTGTTTCTGTACTTGCAGATGCCATTGGCTCTGTTCCTCGAACGAGTCAACTGGAAAGCGTACGCTGGACTGATTTTGCTGCCGTTCTTCCTGTGGACATGGGGTCCCGTTGTCGTTCAGGCGTACTTCACCAAGACCAACCGCAAATGGGCGCACACCATCCACAAGCGTGCCATTCGCCTGGACGAGTTGCGCAGCCGATAAGAACGGCGAAGGCACTGCAGAGGCGCTCCATCATTCTGGGGCGCCTCTGTCATTTATTGAGAGACTGGGAAGACATTTTCCTTGATCAGTCCAATGTGCATTAATTGAGCTCGGAGTTCTTGCCGCCCTTTTCCAGCATGAGGAGCAATGCCTGGCGAATCGGCATCCCAGGGTGAATGCCAATCCGCTCTGCGGCCTGGGTGCAGGATTCCACCGTTCCGTTCAACAGTTCGTCCATGGTTTTGACGCCGACGGCACGCGCCGCCAGAATATCCCGATTCGCGAGCTTGGTTCGTAACAGCTGCACATCCAGTGCTCCACACATGACGTACCCATTGTCCGTCTGAATCACGAGCAGGTTTGTCTTCGGCAAATGCACCTCGATGGCCACAACCACGTGCTCATCCAGCCACAAGGGTTCCACTTTGACCATTCGTTCGAACTCCTTTCTTCCCATCCCTATTCAGCTTATGGGGCATTGCCACAATCGTGAGGGTATCCGCCCTCGAAACGGCCTGTCGCGTTGGGTTTGGTGTCATTCTTGTCCAAGGTGTGATACCATGAGGGGGCAACCAATCCGAATCGGCATAGATCCGAACCCATGCTGTAATGCTGTGACAGGAGGTTATTCCGAGTGAGTTCCAGCAGACTCGACATGATTAAACAATTGACCGAAGCGTATGGTGTTTCCGGGTATGAGCACAACGTTCGCAAGCTGTACGAGACATTTCTCGAACCGGTCTCCGATGAGCTTGTTCGCGACAAGTCCGGAGGAGTAGTCGGCAAGAAGGTTGGCGACGCGAATGGGCCGAAAGTTCTGATTGCCGGACATCTCGACGAGATTGGCATGATGGTCACATACATAGAAGATGACGGCTTCATACGCTTTCAGACGCTCGGTGGCTGGTGGTCGCAGGTCATGCTGGCGCAGAGGGTCGTCATTCAGACCCGCAAGGGCGAACTGATGGGCGTCATCGGTTCCAAACCACCGCACATCTTGCCGGCAGACGAGCGGGATAAGGCCGTGAAGACGAAGGACATGTTCATTGACATCGGCGTCTCAAGCAAACAAGAGGCGGAAGAGGTCGGGGTGCGTCCTGGCGATCCGATTGTGCCGTGGGGACCGTTCACACCGTTGGCCAACGGAAAATACTTTATGGCAAAGGCCCTTGACAATCGCCTCGGTTGTGCCGCAGCAGTGGAGGTCTTGCGGGAATTGCAGGGCCAGCACCATCCAAACATCCTGTACGCGGGTGCCACGACGCAGGAGGAAGTGGGCTTGCGCGGCGCACAGACCCTGGTGCACGAGGTACAGCCGGACGTAGCCATCGCGATTGACGTCGGCATTGCGGGCGACACCCCGGAACTGAAGAAGAGCGACGCGCTGAGCAAGTGCGGAGACGGCCCGATTTTGCTACTCTATGATGCGACGATGATCCCGAATCCGCGGTTCCGGGACTTTGTCATCGATACGGCAAAGGACGCTGGGATCCCGCTGCAGGTGGAAGTGGTTGCCGGGGGTGGGACGGACGCAGGCAAGTTTCACACGTTCGGCTCGGGCGTGCCCTCTGTCGCGATTGGCTTCCCGACTCGCTACATCCACAGCCATTCCGCCGTTTACCACCAGGACGACTTTGACAACGCTGTGCGCTTGATTGCGGAACTGATTCGTCGCCTCGACGCGAAGACAGTCGCGGAGATTCAGAACTACTGATGCAAAGATAGAACGTGGGATTGCGTGGGGGAGAGCATGTTTCAGAATATCAGCCAATTCCTCCTGGAACTGTGGCATAACGCCCCGCTGCTGGCTGCGTGTGCCGCCATCGGCGTTACGCAGCTGGCCAAAATTCCAATTCACTATTTGCAGCACCGCGTGTGGGATTTTCACAAGGTCATTGACGCCGGGGGAATGCCGAGCTCACACGCCGCCGGAGCGGCGGCTCTCACGACAGCGCTCGCCTATGTCGTGGGGCCGCAATCTCCGACCTTCGCGACAGCTGTTGTGTTTACCGCGATTGTCATGTACGACGCCGGAGGGATTCGTCGGCATGCGGGCGAACACGCTGCGCTGTTAAATCGGATCGCCATGGAAATGCAGAAATCCGGTCTGACCGTTCAGCATTCCATGGCGTCGACTGTCGAAGGGGAACGGCTCAAGGAAATCCTCGGGCACGAGCCCCGCGAAGTTGTGGTCGGGGCCCTGCTGGGAATTTTGATTGGCGCTGCCTTCGGGAAGTGGTGGTAGAGCACCGCCTGGCGACTCAGTCCTCCGGGTCTCCTTGGACATCGCCTTCGTCCGCTTGACCGAACAGGACGTCGACGCCTTCTCTCCGAATCTTGTCCACCAGGATTTGTAACGCCATTTCTCCGCTTTGAACGATATTGGAACCGTACACCACGAGGCGGTGTCCGTCGCGCGGAATGCCGATGGCGTAAAACGTGCCATCTGCATTCTCGTACAGTTCCACGTCGTACACGTTGTTTGGGGTCGTGTACTCGTACAACTCCTTGCGCCTTAGACTGCATCCCTCGGGAACGCGGACATTCGAAAAATTCACCTTCGCCGTGTCGCTCAACGGTTTCACTCTCCTTTTCCGTTCCATGACCATCGGACGGAGCCTGCCATCGTGAGGAACACCAGCAACGCCGCGATAAGCGACAGGAGTTCCACCAGCATCGACAGGCCGTGTACTGCGTAGAACTGTTTGCGCAGGGCGTCGGCCGCGGTCGAAACAGGTCCCATTTTCGCCCGGATCGCTTCAATTTTTGGCAGCAGGACAAACTGGTTCACCGCACACAGGACAAACCCCGTCACAGCCGCCCAAAGCCCGGTTTGATAAACCCACCCGCGCGCCTTGGCCGCTCGGCCGACGAGGACATAGAACACCAGCGTGATGGCGGACAAAATGGTGCACAGGGCAAAGAACGTCGGGAACAAAGCGCCGACCGCTTGCCCCGCTGTATCCTGTGGAAGTGCGGCGAACAGCTCCTGGGCGGCGAACGCGTCAAAGTAGAACCCACTTCCGAGCCACAGAGCAACCGCCAGGAACGCCGAGATTGTCGTGAACCTGTTCAAGATAACACCTCCCATTCAGCTCCGCGTACGCAAACGCGGATGGGAGTGCCCCATCCGCGTCTGGCAGGGAAATCACCTGTTGTCAGGATTCCCGTCATGCGAATTCCTTCAACGCAGCCTCGAATAGATCTTGATCCAGAGTGAGATCTTGCTCCACAATCGGTGTTTCGGAGTACCCAGGGATTTGGTCCTGGTACGGCACGCGGGATTCATCCTTGTAGATGAGCCCAGTGCACAGGCCGTTGGTTTCGATGATGGTCTTCATCGCCGCTGCGCGGTCGGTCGGATCATACCCCTCGACCTTATCCAGATTGTACACATGTTCGCGGAAGAAATCGTACGTGTTGATCTTGTTGTACGTCACGCACGGGCTGAATACGTTGATCAAGGCGAAGCCCTTGTATTGGATGCCTTGTTCAATCAGCGACACCAACTGATTGACGTCGCTGGAGAAACCTTGCGCGAGGAAGCCGATGCCTGCCGCCAAGGCAATCTGGGACGGAATCAGTGCGTTTTCGATATTTCCCGTCGGGGTGGTCTTCGCTTTGAAGCCGTGCGCGCTCGTCGGCGAATGCTGCCCTTTGGTCAACCCGTAAATCTGGTTATCCATGACGATGTAGGTGATGTCGATGTTCCGGCGAACGGCGTGCATGAAGTGGTTGAGGCCGATGCCGAATCCGTCACCGTCACCGCCAGCCGCAATCACCGTCAGGTTGCGATTTGCCAGCTTGACACCTTGCGCGGTCGGGAGGGCGCGTCCGTGAACACCGTGGAAGCCGTAGCTGTTGATATATCCTGAAATACGGCCTGAGCAGCCGATGCCCGAGATGATGGCCACTTCATGCGGCTCCTTTCCCAGTGCCGCCAGTGCGCGCTGAATGGAAGCCTGAACGGAAAAGTCGCCGCAGCCTGGACACCAGTTTGGCCGAACGTCGTTGCGAAAGTCTTTTACCGTCGCCATAGTCAGAACATCTCCTTGACATGTTGATAAATTTCAGAGGGCAAGAAGGGACGGCCGTCGTACTTCAGCAGGCTGGAGAT